>JANLVM010000199.1:0-10998 GCA_031364015.1 Gemmatimonadaceae bacterium | reverse complement strand
AGCCCAACGTGGAATGCCGACGTTTCCTATTGTACCAGACCTCGATGTATCGAAAAATCGAATGCCGGGCGTCCTCCCTCGTGTGCCAGTCGCATTGCATTGCCGTCGACGATGCTGCATCCGCAATGGAGTCGCTCGTCGCGTCCATATCATGCGCAGCCAGCACGCGGCCCAGCAGTTCGGTCGTCGGATACGAATGCGTGCGCTGCGAAAGACGGAGCCCGGCCTTGTGCAGCATGTGGGGCATCCAGCGTGACAGCACGTCTTCGCGGATACTGAGGCAAAGCAACCGATGTGCCCGATTCGCCGTGATGGCGGACGAGGCGACCTCGTGCTTTCAGTAGTTCTGGCATATCCCGCCCCGTGCGACCATTGCAAAACTCAGGTGTATGTACGTATTCGCACATTTTCTGCACATGTAGATACACACGGAGCGTTACATGGCGGGTCGTACCCTCGCCACGCCCACCAGCGGCAGCACGAAGGTCTCCAGGACATTTCGCCTTACCCCGGCCAAGCTCGCCGCCGCCCAGAAGATCCTCGGCACCAACACCGCCACCGAAACAATCGAGACCGCGCTGGATATGGTAGTGTTTCGTCAGGAACTGCTCGACGGCACGCGCGCGCTCTTTGGCTTGACGATCACCTCACCCGACGCGAAGTGACGGTGCGTCGCGAGAGGCGCTACGCGGTCGACACCAACCTCTTCATTCGGGGCTATCGAACGGAGGCGGATCGCGAGGCGCTCGAGGCGTTCCTGCAGGCGTTCGCACCCTTCTGTGTTCTGCCCGCGATCGTCGCGCAGGAACTGCTCGCAGGTGTCCGGTCGATCGCCGAGGTCCGCTTGCTGGAGAAGCAGCTACTTCTGGGCGACACATGCGGGGGCCGAGCTCGATTTGATGATTGTCAGTGGCGGTCGTCGCCTCGGGTTTGAAGTGAAACGCGAGGATGCGCCGCGGATGACCCCAAGTATTCGTATCGCGATGACCGATCTGCGCCTCGCGCATCTCACGGTGGTCTATCCGGGCACGCGGACCTACTCGCTCGCGCCGAATGTCACCGTGCAACCGCTGGGGGAGCTGATCGCGGCGGCTTCCGCGCGCCGACGGCGATGAGTCGGTTATCGAATCCGTTTTCGTTCCACCACAATCACTGAATGTTGTTTCCCTACGCCGCTGTTCTCACAACACCCCCAACCAATTCTGCTCCGGCGTCGCATACCCCGGAAAAATCCGGTCCAACGACCCCGCCCCCAAATGCTTCGACGCGATCTCGCTGAACACACTCCGAAAATCCGTCGTCAGCGCCAGATCGCGCCCTTCATACAGTTGCTCCGGCGCCAGACCCGGCCACCGTCCCATCACCTGGCGCGGCGACTTGAGCGAACCACCCATCACAAACATCGCGCCCGCGTGCCCGTGATCGGTTCCCCCAGTGCCGTTCTGCCGCACCGTGCGACCAAACTCGGACATCGTCAGAATCACGGTGTCGTCCATGCGATCACCAAGATCGGCGACCAGTGCGGCGATGCTCTGGGAGAAATCGCCGAGTCGCTGCGCCAACTGTCCCTGCGCGCCGCCCTGATTCACGTGCGTGTCCCAGCCGCCCACATCGGCAAACGCCACCTCGAGTCCAACGCCGGCCTTGATCAGCTGCGCAATTGCGAGCAATCGCTGACCAAACTGCGAACGCGGATACTCTACACCTGCCGCCGGCTTGTACTGCTGCGGATTCGCCGCTCGGAGCACACGCAAGGCCTCAAACATCTCAGTGCCACTGCCGTGCACGAGGTCTGCCGAGCCCGTGCGATACAACGCCTCGAGTCTGCTCTCGGCGCCGCCGCCACTGGTGCGAATGGAAAACTCGTCGATGGAGTTCATGGCCACGGTCGGCGACGAACCGCCGAGTATGCGCGGCATCTGCGCCGTCATTGACACCGCACGGAACGGAACGTTCGCGGGCTTCTCGCCAACCACACACGCCTCGCACGTGCCCTTTACCGCGAGATAGCGATTTAACCAGCCATCAGGCGTGCCCTTTCGATCGGGCGTCCCGGTCTCCATGTAATCCTGCGCGTCGAAATGCGAGCGCGTGGAACTGGGACTGCCCACTGCATGAATCGGCGACAACAATCCGCGATCCCAGAGCGGCTTGAGCGGCGACAGCGCCGGATGCAGTCCGAAGTATCCATCCAGATCAATCGCACCCGCCGCACCTGTCACGCGCGCCGGGGAACCGATCGCCAGCTGTGGCCGCGCCGCGTAATAGTTCGCGTCACCAAACGGCACCACCACGTTGAGCGCATCGGCTGCACCGCGCTGGAACAACACGATCAGCGTCTTACCACGGGCGGCGCGCGGCATGTCCATCGCCAACGCGGTGCGTCGTAAAAAACTTGGGGTGAGTCCCAGCGTCACCAGAGACAACCCACCGGCCTTGAGAAATACTCGGCGATTCATCGTCGACTCCGTCTATGGGATCGGTCGCGACTAGCGACGCTGAAATTCGGGTGCGCCGAGCGCCAGCCCGACAATTTGTGCTAAGCCCTGCGCGGGTGGCAGCGTAGCGATGTCCTGCGTCAGCGTGGTGCCCTTGTCACGCGCTTCCAGAAATGGGTTGGTGCCGGTGAGCAGCACCTGTCGGGTGTCGTTCGAAGCAGCGCCACCAAGCAGTTCCCGGATCACACCGTCGACCTGCTGTTCACGGGAGAGCGTCGCGAGCGACTTTGCTCCGGGCCAATCGACCAGCCGCACACCCGGCACGCGTCCCGATGCGACAGCGAGGCCAAAGTTGATGCGGTTGAGAATCGAGCCGGTGTTCATCCACGCGTCACCGGTTTCCGGATACCCGTTCGGCGCCTGGTGGCCGAAAATCGGCTGACCCAATCGACTGACTAACTGCGTCGTGCGCGGTGTCGCATCGGCCGCGGCGTTCATAACGCGCAACGAGCTCACCACGAGTTCAAACGGAGACTTCACCTTCGACCGATACGTCTCGGTCGCAAAGAACTCCGCGCTGGTGATGATGGTGCGCACCACCTCGCGAATGTCGCCGTCGGTGTTGCGGAACGTCGCGGTGGCGCGCTCGACCAGTGCGGCAGGCGGCGTATCACTTACGAATCGCCGAGCCAACTTGGTCGCGATGAACTTTGCGGTGGACGGATGGCGCGCGAGAAGATCCAGCACCGCGTCACCTTCCTCTTCGCCGCGTCCGACCGGGAATTTCTGACCCAGAATCACCTTCGCGCCGGCATCATGCGTTTCCGGGCGGAACAGAAAGCCGCCGCCATTGGCACCGCGCGACAAGGTCCATCCCGTCAGGGCGCGCGCGACCTCGATGACATCCTGCTGGGTGTAGCCGCCATCGACACCCACCGTATGCAGTTCCATCAGCTCGCGGGCGTAATTCTCGTTGAGCCCGCGCTTACGCTGCCTGAGTTGCGCAACTCGCGGACGCTGCTGCGCGACCGCGACCGCGACCGCAGCCGCGCGACGAGCGGCAACACGACGTCCCATCGGCGGCACCGATCGAAGCGTCGGGCGTCCGCTGTCAGCAACACTCTGCCAGTTGTCCAGGTAGTACAGCATTGCGGGACTTCTGGCGACCGCGCCCAGGAGGTCGCGAAACTTGCCAAGCGTATGAGGACGAATCGTCTGCGCGTCGTACTCGGGGAGGAAGTACCGTGTACGGTTCTTGCCTGCGAATACGTTGAAATGGTTCTCCCAGAAGTCCACCATCACTTCATTGAGCTGTCGCTCTGACGTCACAGCGCGTGCCACTCGGCTGCTGGCCACTTCACCCAGAAACGCGTACGACTGACGGCCCTGGTCGCGCAATTTCATGGAATCGGCCGCCGAGATCTTGCCGCCATTCTGCCGCGCCATCTGCGTGAGTTGCGCACCTGGCGGCGGATACTCAGCCATCAGATCTTCGCCAGATTTTCCGAGTGTGGCGAACTGCGCTACGAATTGCTCAGTCTTCTCGTCGCTGATTCGCTGAGGCTCGAGCTGCCGGGCGATCCACGCATCGACACCCATCGCCCGCACCGCCGCCACATCACCTGGACGCGGTCCGAACGCGAGTCGACTCAGGACGTGTTGCACTTGCTGGTCGGCCGTCTGCTCGCGGGCCGCGATCTCCTGCGCCGACGGCTGACGCACCGTCGCGCCGATGGCCCTGCCGGATCGCGCATTGGAAGCGCAGCCGACGGCGAGGGACGCCGTGGCTGCGGAGAGCCAAGTGAAATGACGAAGTCGGACCAACTTGGGGCTAGTTGTTCGCATACGGAGCCTCGGCTGGTAACGATACTCGCAAGGATACGGAAAATTGGACGCCCTTGCCCCTCAATCGTTAACGCTGCCTCGGACTTGCAACCGTGGGGCCTTGAGCGGCACCGTCCGCCTTGGTTGCTTTCGCGGATGACGGAGACGGAGACGCACACGGAGACAATCGAGGTGCCGGAGCACATACCTGATCGCCATTCGGGTCGCTCACGCGCACGCTCCGTGTTTGATGCGGCGGTCGCCTCGGGTTCACTGGCGACCATCGCCACCGGTGGTGCACTCATTGGACTGGGGATGCGTGACGACGACGTGAGTCGCGTTTTTCGCTTGGCGGGTCGCGGGCTGCTGGGGCGCGTTGGCATTGAGACGTCTGCGGTACCGCTCACCTCGGTTGGTGTGGGCTACCTCCATCACCTTGTGGTCTCGAGCCTGTGGGGTTTCGGCCTTTCACTGCTGGTGCTGCCGCTTCGGGGTATCACCAGAATTGTGGCGGCCGTTCTCGCCGCGGCGCTTTATAGCTGGCTTTCCATCGGATTTGTACCAGCCGCATTACGAATTGGTTATTCAGTGACTTCGACTACACCCAGTGTGGTTTCTATTGGTGTATCACTCGCGGTGGCCCTGTTAGGCGGGGTTTGGCTGTCCGCCACAGATCCTCAGGGGTAGTACCTCGTCAGGCAAACTTTCGTACGGAGCCAACGAAGTCATGACCTGCACGTTGCTGGCTGGTGGGGTCGAGAGTCTAACCCGTGAACGGCGCACGGAAGACGGTTCTCCTCACCTCGATGTCTCAAACTTCAGGAGGTACCAAATGGACGTCCTCGTTCGACTCGAGGCTCGTCAAAGCGATTCGCCGGTGCTCGCGCACGTGAACTCGATTCCCGTGCTTCCCTTCGGCACCCGCTCGCGGCGTGAAGTGGTCACGCTCTATGGCGAAGCCGATGCACAGTCGTTGGCCTTGGCCCTTGCGGCCGCGGTCGAAAGTGAGCGACTGGAAGCACCTCAGTCTGGTGTCGTGCGACATCTCGGCGTGTGGCCGGGCCGCGGTGCGGTCGGAGATTCGGCGTGGCGTGATGCCTCGACGGGTCGGTTGGTTACACGTGATCTCGACATTCCACTCCTGACGCTGCAGGCTCGCGCCTCGGAGCTGCTTGGGGAGTGTGGCCAGACGCTACGTCGGGTCGCAGCCGGATTGGCCATGCCAGACTGGCCGGAAGGTTCGGAGCGGGCGCTCAGTTTCTCGCTGTCCGATGCAACGGAAATCGGCGGTGGGGCCGGGAGCACACTCAGAGACGATGTGGGGGTGGAGAACTGGTTGGACTCGCTTCGGGAAGCCGACGCGTTCACATTCGAAACGGAGAGCGACTAACGACCGCTGCATTGTCCGTCAGAAGTCTTCGGGCCGCGATCACTGATCGCGGCCCGATTGTATTCTCGGAGCCCACGTCCCGGCGGATTCCGCGAGAACCAGAGCTCCGCTGATGTTGCGGATGTCGTGTCCAGGAGGGATCGTACCCCGGTTCCGTATCGTTACAACGACATCTACCCACAGTCCCCGCCTTGCCGATGCCGCTCGACGCCAAGTCCCTCCTGCTGGTCGCTCTCGGGATCATTGCGATCTTTCATCTGATCACACTCGGATCGGCGATAAAGCGCAAGCAGCGCGACGAGGCGGCGACGGGCGGGATTGCGCCCACCCCGATTGGCATCGCCACCGGATTCGTCACCGACTTCCTCGACACCCTCGGCGTGGGTTCGTTCGCGACAACGACCGCGATCTTCCGCTTCTTCAAGTCGGTGCCCGACGAGCAAATCCCCGGGACCTTGAACGTCGGCCACACGCTGGCCACGATTGTGCAGGCCGTCATTTTCACGCAGGCCGTCGATGTTGATGCGACCACGCTGATTTCCATGATAGCCGCCGCGACGCTTGGCGCGTGGCTTGGTGCCGGCGTCGTTTCAAGCTGGCCACGTCGGCGGGTCCAGTTCGGTATGGGACTCTGCCTGCTGGTGGCGGCCGGCCTGACGTTGGCGCAGGCGCTGGGTGTGGTGCCCGGTGGGGGCGAAGCCCTTGGCGTTAGCGGCATCAAACTTGGCGCGGCGCTGGTCGGGAATTTCATGTTGGGTGCGCTGATGACACTGGGCATTGGCCTTTACGGACCGTGCCTCATCCTCGTCAGTCTGCTCGGCATGAATCCCAAGGCGGCGTTTCCGATCATGATGGGGTCCTGTGCGTTTCTTATGCCGGTCGCCAGCGCCAAGTTCATCGCCACCGGACGCTTTAATCTTAAAGCGTCTATCGGGCTGATCATTGGTGGGATCCCGGCGGTCCTTATCGCGGTGTACATCGTGAAGTCGCTCCCACTGCTCTATGTCCGTTGGCTGGTAGTCGCGGTGGTGCTGTATACGGCGGTAACGCTCCTGCGCTCATCAAGAGCTACTCAGCCAGCCCCCCTTGCCGAGTCTTGATACTGGCGGCAGGCTACGGGTGGCGACCTGCTTGGGTTGCTGGTGGTTCCCGCTCCCGGGAGCCCACACATAGCGCGTGGAGTAAACGATGCGAGACTATGACAGCGCCGGTATTCGAAACATCGCCGTGGTCGGGCACGGCGCGAGTGGCAAGACCAGTCTGGTCGATGCGCTCTGCTTCGCGGCAGGATCCGGCAAGCGTCACGGCGCCGTCAAGGATGGCACGGCGTTAACGGACCATCTGCCCGAGGAAATCGAGCGCGGGTATTCCATCTCATTGGGTTGTGCCTACCTCGAGTGGATGAATAGCAAAGTCAACTTCATTGACACCCCGGGTTCGCTCGATTTTCAAGGTGATGCGTTGGCGGGTCTCACCGCCGCCGACGGTGCGCTGTGTGTCATTGGTGCCGCCAGCGGTGTCGAGGTGGGCACGGAGCGCATGTTTCGGGCGGCGGTCGCGCGACAGGATCCGGTACTCTTCGTCGTGTCCATGATGGACAAGGAGCATGCCGACTTCGACCGCGTCTACGAGCAGATCAAAGTGCGGCTGTCCACCAAGGTCATTCCGGTGGAAGTGCCCATCGGGGCCGGCACCACCTTTCGCGGCGTGATCAATCTCTTCACGCAGCGTGCGTACATGTACACCAGCGGCGCGAAAGGCGAGTTTGTCGAAGCCGACATTCCTGACGAATGCCGTGATCGATTCGAGCGCTACCGGCAGGAACTGATCGAGGCGATCAGCGCCACCGATGACGCGCTCCTCGAGACGTATCTCGAGGGCGGCGAGATCGATCGCGATAGTGCCATTCGCGGCATGAAGGACGCGATGAAGCGTATGGACCTCTTTCCGTTATTCGCCGTCTCGTCCGACAGCATGATTGGCGTGCGTGCGCTGCTCACGGAATTGGTGCAGTTGATGCCGAACGCATACGAAATGGAAGAAATGCATGCGCTCACCGGTGCGGAGGGGCATGAAACGATCCAACTGCACGCGACCGACGACGGACCGTTTGCGGCACTCGTCTTCAAGACACTCGCCGAACCCCATGTGGGGGACGTCAGCTATTTCAGGGTGCTGTCGGGTCGCGTCGCGAGTGGGCAGGAGGTGTATAACACCACCCGCGATGTCGCCGAAAAGTTGGGTCACCTGGCGATTCCCTGCGGACGGGAGCGGGTGGAGGTGTCCACGCTCCATGCCGGCGACATCGGGTGCGTCACCAAGCTGCGCAACACGCACACCAACGACACGCTCTCGTCGCGGGAGCATCCGATTCGGTTGCCGTCGGTTGCCTTTCCAGAACCGCTGGTGCAGTTCGCCGTGCGGGCCACCGCGCGTGGCGAAGAGGAGAAGTTGCAGTTGGGACTCAAGCGTCTGCACGATGAAGATCCCACGATCGACGTGCACTACAATCCGGAAACGCACGAAACCATCGTTGGCGGATTGGGCGAACGGCATCTTGACGTGGCCATGGCAGTCCTCAAGCGCAAGTTCGGCGTGCAGGCAGAGCTGTCGAAACCGCGGATCGCATTTCGCGAAGCGCTGACGTCAAAAGCAGAAGGGCAGGGACGTCACAAGAAGCAGACTGGCGGACGCGGCCAGTTTGGGGACTGCTGGGTGCGACTCAGTCCGATGCCACGCGGCGAGGGCTACCTGTTCGACAACAAGATCGTCGGAGGCGCGATCCCGTCGAAGTACATCCCGGCCGTGGATCGTGGCATTCAGGAGGCGTCCGTGCGCGGTGTGTTGGCGGGCTTTCCCCTGGTCGACTTCCGCGCCCAATTGTACGACGGCTCCACGCACTCGGTCGACTCGAACGAGATGGCGTTCAAGATGGCCGGAATCCTCGCATTCAAGGCCGTGGCACCGAAGTGCCGTCCGGTGATTCTCGAACCGCTCGATCTGCTGGAGATCATTGTACCCGACGCCTTTCTCGGTGATGTGTTGGGTGATGTCTCGGGACGACGTGGCCACATCCTCGGCACCGAGTCCGCTGGTGATCGCACCACGATCCGTGCCGTGGTACCGCAGTCGGAGCTGCACCTGTACGCCACCCAACTGTACTCGTTGACGCACGGTCACGGGACATTCACGCGCCGCTTCAACAGCTACGAGCAGGTGCCGAGCGACGCCGCGCACAAGATCATTGCCGACAACGCCCGAGAGCTCGAGACCATCGAGGCGTAGGTCCGTTATGGGCTCGGCGCGGACCGTCACCATGCGGACCCGCGCCGCAGTGGCTGGTGGCACGAACCGTGACCCTGATGCGACATGGGCGTCCAAGGTGAGGACATCTCATCAGGGATGACTCATGCGCACGCGATTTGCACGATTGGCGCCGAGGCGGGCTTTTACCGTCGTTGAACTACTCACCGTGGTCGCGATCATCGGCATCATGGCCGCGATCGCGCTGCCGAAGGTGCGCGTCGAGCAAGCGCAGGTCGACGGTGCCGTACGCACCCTGGACATGGCGATCATGGTGGCGCAACGCGAAGCGGTCTCCCGTGGTCACAACGTGTTGGTGGTGTTCGATACGGCGCATCACGTCGTGCGAACCATCTGGGACCGCAACAACAATCTCGCGCTCGACAACGGCGAGAAGACCCGACCGTTCCCGATTCCCGAGCGGGTGGTGCTGGGTCGTGGGGCCGGTGTCCCGGCATTCGGAGGCGCCACCGCGGCCGTACCAGCGACATTGATGTTTGGCACCTCGCCGATGCTCGTGGTACAGCGCAATGGCGGGACCGACCGCGCGCTGACGTTGTATCTCACGTCCAGTCGTGCGTTAGTCGGAGTCGGCGAGAAGGACACGCGCGCCATGACGATCGCGCGCGCCACCGCGCGCCCCACGTGGTATGTCTGGGCGGCCGCCGGATGGAGGCGAAGCTGATGCGATCGATTCACGCCAGAGCGACAACTCACCGTGCTGACACGCGCGGCGGCTTCACGCTGGTGGAGGTCGTGTTGGCGCTCACGCTCCTGAGCGGCGTCGTGCTGATGCTGTCGATGGGAACGACAAAATTCCAGCGTTCGGTCGGCGACTCGAATATCCGCAGTTCGCGCGCAAGGCCGCGCGGATTTGCAGCTGGCCATGGCCAGATCGTGGCCAACGTGGAGCACGCTGGAGACTCTGACCGGAGGTGCCTATAACGGCTCCGTCGATGGTCTTGTCACCGCAACCACCGTGACCGCCGATACGTCGCGTGGTCAACGCATCAAGCGAATTACCGTCACCGTGAGCTCGTCGTCGATGCTGTTGCCCGTGAAGCGCATGATTGCCGTAGCGGCACCATGAGCGCGCCTCGAATGACGCGCGCGCGTGATGGCTTCACGCTGGTGGAGTTGATGATCGCCATGGCGTTGTTCAGCATCGTGCTCACCGCAGCCGTTGGATTTCTGGTCGCGCAAAGCAAGGGCTTTCGGGTGCTCGCGAACCGTAGCGCCGGCGTGCAGAACGGTCGCTTTGGTCGGGATATCCTCCGTCAGGAAATCCGGACCGCCGGAACCAACGTGACCGAGGAGCAGCCGACTCTCGTGTATGCGAGTAGCACGGTGTTCGCCTTCACGATTCCGGTAGCAGCGATCGGTACGTACCGCGCCAGAATGACCGCCAAACAGACGGCCTACGATAACGCCAATGCCAAGTGCTTTCTGGGCGGCGATCAGCGTTTAAACCTTGCCGGTCTGTTCGTGCCAACCGATGCGGCGGGCGACTGGCGTCTGCGGACGTCTGGCTCGGTGCCGGGCGTGGTGGCTGCGCGCCCGGATGGTGCGTACCTGTGGCCGCTCAGCGCGCGATACAACGCCAACTTTCGGGGAGTCATTTTCGCCGAAGGACGCGTGGGAATTAGCGGCATCGTTCGCGGGCGCGTCACCATCGCCAGTCGAGACAACATGGTCGTGTTGCACCACCTGCAGCAGTCGGCCAATCCGGGTACGACGTCAGGTGCGTGCAAACCCGACGACGATATTGTCGGTCTGTTTTCCGGCGCGAACGTGCTCTGGGCCGACAACATGTTGAACTCCCCCCAACAACGCCGCGACAACTCCAACACGGGTGCCGCGTGGTTGCTGCCGCGCAAGCAGTTCAACCCGTCATCGACCACCTCCGACCTTGTCGTACACGCGACAGCGCTTTCGTTGAGGTCGATTGGTATTGAACGCCCCGCTCCACCGGCTGGCCTCGCCGTCGCATCGTGGGTAAATCGCGGGTTTGTTCGTCAGGTAGGCGGTCGCATTCAGTCGCGC
>JANLVM010000023.1:0-2483 GCA_031364015.1 Gemmatimonadaceae bacterium | reverse complement strand
CACATCGATTGCTGACAGGCAAGTATTACGTGGACGAACTCTACGATCGCGTGCTCGCCAAGCCGCTATTCTGGATCTCTGACCGACTGTTTTTGCGACTCGGCGATCGCACGATTCTGGATGGCACCCTTCATGGACTGGCGTCGCTGGGTGAGCGAACCGCAGGCGTGCTGAGTCGTGTGCAGACCGGAAGTTTGCACCTGTACGCGCTGTTCGTGTTAGTTGGCATCGTAGGCGCTTTGCTGTGGAGTTGGACGCATGTCTGAGTCTGCCATGCTCAACGTCGTGTTGTTTTTGCCGCTGCTGGGCATTGCCCTGCTGATGCTGGTGCCCACCGACCGGCCCAGTGTCACGCGTCAACTCACGCTCTGGCTGATGATTGTGCAGTTCGCGCTCACCGCGTGGCTGTATTGGCATTTTTCCAGTAGTGTGGACGGCCTCCAGTTCGAAACGCGTATCCCGTGGATTGCGGCGTGGGGTGTTTCGTATCATGTAGGACTTGATGGATTCAATGTGCTGCTGGTGCTACTCACCGCGTTCCTGGGACCGCTGGTGGTCGCAGGCGCATTTAGCGCCATCCAGAAAGACGTCAAACTGTTCTACGCGATGGTGTTCCTTATTCAGTTTGCGATGATGGGCACGTTCGTCGCGCAGGATCTCTTCCTGTTCTACCTGTTTTGGGAAGCGATGCTGATTCCGATGTTCCTGCTCATCGGAATCTGGGGTGGGGAACGACGCATTTACGCCACCATCAAGTTCGTGCTGTATACCGCATTTGGCAGCATCCTGAAGCTGGCGGCGATGATTTATCTGGTGTACTCCCTGCAACGCACGTCGGGACTCGTCTCGTTTGCGTTTAGCGACCTGTACACCGCGCGTTTGCCACTGGACACCCAGACACTGCTGCTCGGTGCGTTTGTGCTGTCGTTTGCGATCAAGGTGCCCATGGTGCCTTTGCACACCTGGCTGCCCGATGCACACGTAGAAGCGCCGACAGCCGGTTCGGTGATTCTGGCCGGTGTGATGCTCAAGATGGGCACCTACGGGTTCATGAAGCTGGGCTTCCCGCTGTTTCCGGATGCCACGCATGTCTTCACGCCGGTGCTTATGACGCTGGCTGTGGTCAGCATTATTTATGGTGCGTGTCTGGCGCTGGTGCAGAACGACATCAAGAAGATCATCGCGTATTCATCCATCAGTCACCTGGGCTATGTGATGCTTGGCTTGTTGAGTCTCGACATCATCGGCATCCAGGGCGCCATCATTCAGATGGTGAGTCACGGGTTGGTCGCGGCGGGACTGTTCCTGATGGTGGGTATGATTTATGAGCGTTGTCACACCCGCGACCTGAATGCGTACGGCGGACTGGCCAAGCTACTGCCGGTGTATTCGGTGTTCTTTATGGTGCTCACGCTGGCATCGGTGGGACTTCCCACCACGAGTGGATTCACCGGTGAGTTCCTGGTGCTGTTGGGCGCGTTCCGTGCGGCCTGGCCGCTCTATGTGAGTGGCAACACGCTGCCGCTGGTGTTGGCGGCCCTCGCGGTCACCGGTGTGGTTCTTGGCGCGCTGTATATGCTGCGGTTCGCGCTGGGTTTTCTGTTTGGTTCGGCGCAGGCACCACACCAGCCGCTTTCTGATCTCAGTGGTCGGGAGCGCACCATTCTCGGACTCATTGTGGTGGCCGTGTTCGCGCTTGGTCTCTTCCCCGATAGTGCCATGCGGAATTCGGAAGGCGCGGCCAAGGTATACAAGGCGTTGGTCACCACGTCGCGGCTACCGGTGGGTGCGGTATTGGAGCGCGCGCCATGAACGGTCAACTTACCTTTGCGGCGATGCTGCCCGAGCATGTGCTGCTGTTGGGCATCGTGCTTCTGCTTGGCGTCGAGATTGTCGGAAAGTGGTCGCGGGCCGCACTCGTGTTGGCGGTTGCGGCGGTAGCGTCGGCAGCCGGTGTCGCGGCTTCGATGTCTGCGAATGGCTTCATTGGCGCACCGTTCCCCGGACAGTTTTCGGTGACACCGCCCATGATGCTGGCTAAGGCAATCGTACTGGCGCTGGCACTACCGGTGCTGCTCATGTCGCGGGATGAATTTGACGGCGGCGAGTTTCCCGCGTTGTTGTTGTCATCACTGTACGGCGTGTGTCTGCTGATTTCCGCCGACAGCTTCCTGATCATGTTTCTCGGTCTCGAACTCATGTCGTTGCCGGTGTACGCGCTCATTGTGTTGGCGTATCGACGACCAGAAAGTGCGGAGGCGGCGCTCAAGTATCTGGTACTCGGCGGTACAGCCACCGCGATGTTCCTGATGGGCGTGTCGCTGCTGTATGGCGGGTCGGGGTCGCTCGAGATTTCCACGTTCGCGACCGCGCTCGGTGCTCCCGATCTCATGTCGCGCGCGGCGGTCGTGCTGATATTGCTGGCCTTCTTCCTCAAGGCCGCAATTGTGCCGTTCCACGCCTGGGCGCCCGACGCGTACGAA
>JANLVM010000190.1:0-11579 GCA_031364015.1 Gemmatimonadaceae bacterium | reverse complement strand
GACGAGTTGTTGGCGATGGAGCACGACGCCGCGATGGCCAAGGAGCTCGATGCGGAGGTTCACAGTATCGTCGAGGACTTGGACGCGTTCGAGCTCAAGTCGCTGCTGCGGGGCAAAGACGACTTCCGCGATGCGCAAATCGAAATCTCCGCCGGCGCCGGTGGCACCGAGGCGCAGGACTGGGCCGAGATGGTTGAACGCATGTATATCCGGTGGGCGGAGCGAAAGGGATTCGCACTGGAGATGCTCGACCGCAGCGAAGGGGAGGAAGCGGGCATCAAAGGCTCCGTGCTCGAAATCAAGGGTCAGTTTGCGTACGGATTTCTGCGCCCCGAATCCGGAGTGCATCGCCTGGTGCGCATTTCGCCGTACGATTCTCAGGCCCGCCGGCACACCAGCTTTGCTTCGGTGTTCGTATATCCCGTCGTGAACGAAGAGATCAACATTGAAATCCGCGATGAGGATCTCAAGATCGACGTGTATCGCGCGTCGGGCGCCGGTGGGCAACACGTGAACAAAACCTCGTCGGCGGTGCGCATCACGCACCTGCCGTCGGGAATCGTGACGGCGTCGCAGGCACAACGCTCGCAGTTCAAGAATAAGGAAACGGCCATGAAACAGCTGAAGAATCGGCTCTATCAAGTGGAGGTCGAAAAGCAACTGGCCGTCAAAGCCGCGTTCGACGCGAACAAGCAGGACGTGTCGTTTGGCAGCCAGATTCGCAGTTACGTCTTCCAGCCCTACACGATGGTCAACGATCACCGCACCGAGCTGAAAATTCCTGACGTGCAGAAGGTGATGGATGGCGCCATCGATCCTTTCATCAAGGCGTATCTCAAGCAGGAAGGCGAGAACAGCGTCGAGCGCTCGCTATGAGCGACGAGCTGAATTTTCTGATGAAGGCGCGTCGCGACAAGCTCGATCGCTTGCGTGCGGCCGGCGTCGAGCCCTTCGCGTACGCGTATGAACGCACGCACACCGCCCGTGAAGCGGTGGCGCTGCTCGGTGAGGCCGACGAGGGCCCGTCGGTGCAGGTGGCCGGTCGGCTCGTGTCATGGCGCGGCGCGGGGAAAACGGCGTTCGCCCATGTGGCCGACATGGACGGGCGGGTGCAGCTGTACTTCCGCAAGGACGAGGTGGGCGACGTCCTGTTTGCGCAATTGAACGAGTATGATCTGGGTGATTGGATCGGCGCGCGCGGCACGATGATGCGCACGAAGACCGGCGAGGCCACCGTGCGCGTTCAATCGGTGGAACTGCTCTCCAAGGCCTTGCGCCCCTTGCCACTTGGCAAAGAACAAATCGTCGACGGACAGCTCGTGCGGTATTCCGCGTTCGCCGATACTGAGCAGCGGGCGCGTCAACGCTACGCCGATCTCGCGGTGCATCCCGAGGTGCGCGCGCTGTTCCGCGCGCGCTCGGTACTGACGCGCACCATCCGCACGCACCTCGAGGCGCTGGGATACCTGGAAGTGGAAACGCCCGTGTTGCAGCCGCTCTATGGCGGTGCCTCGGCGCGACCCTTTGTCACGCACCACAACGCGCTGGACATGCCGCTCTATCTGCGCATCGCGGATGAGCTGTACCTCAAGCGATTGATCGTCGGGGGGTTTGAGCGGGTGTACGAAATTGGCCATGATTTTCGGAACGAAGGCATTGACCGGACGCACAATCCGGAGTTCACCATGCTCGAGTTCTACGAAGCATTTGCGGACTACACGACCATGATGGATCGGGTGGAAACGATCATGGTGGCCTCGGCGTCGGCATTGCGCTCGATGCCGGGCATCGGCGAGAAGGTCCCCATCCTGACGCCACCGTTTCCCCGGATCGAATGGGCGGAATCACTCTCGGCGGCCGCAGGCGATGATGTCCTGACCGCCACCGACGCGCGCTTGCGCCAGCTGGCGGAGCGCGCCGGCGTGCCCCACGTCGCATCGCTGAGTCGACCCAAGGTGCTCGACGAGTTGTTCCAGGCGCTGGTCGAATCGACGATCGAAACGCCGACGTTCGTCGTGGACTATCCCATTGAGCTGTCGCCGCTCGCCAAGCCCAAGCGCGGGAAGCCGGGGCTGACCGAACGGTTTGAACTCTTCGCGCGCGGCAAGGAACTCGCCAACGCATTTTCGGAGTTGAACGATCCGATCGACCAGCGCGCGCGTTTCGAAGCGCAGGCGCGATTGCGTGATGCGGGTGACGATGAAGCATCGGGTGTCGACGAGGACTACTTGCGAGCCCTGGAGTACGGCATGCCGCCGACTGGCGGTGTGGGGATCGGCATCGATCGGCTGTTCATGTATCTGACCGATACGGCGAACATTCGTGACGTGATTTTGTTTCCGACCATGCGTCCGGAGTAATCCACATGCGACGACTCGAACTCTCTATTGCGTGGCGGTACTTGCGCAGCCGTCGCGGGTCGCGTTTGCTCTCGTTGATCAGCGTGATCGCCATCGGTGGTGTGCTGGTGGGCGTCAGCGCGTTGATCGTCATCATGGGCGTGATGAATGGCCTGCAGCGCGATTTACGCGACAAGATCCTGGTCGCGAGTCCCGACCTGCGCGTGCTGCCGTACGGTTCTGACATGCGACTGCCTGACTGGTCGCGGGTGCGCGATGAAGTGGCGGCGGTCAAGGGTGTGGTCGCGGCCGCACCGTTTGTGACGACGCAGGGCATGGTGCGCAATCTGGGCGGTACGTATCGCACGGGTGCGCAGGTGGTGGGCATTGCGGCGGCGGGCAAGAACGACCTCGAGGTCACGGCCATTCGCTCGCACGTCGTGCTCGGCGACTTCAGTTTCAAGCGTGATGGCGTGTCACTGCCGGGCGCCGTGTTGGGGAAACTCCTGGCGGCGAAACTCAGTGCGTTTCCAGGTGACACGCTGGTGATGCTCGGTGACGGCGGCGCCACCATGAATGCGGCAACCGGGGCGATTGTGGCCGAGTTCGATAGTGTCGTCGTCTCCGGTATTTTCGAGACGGGCATGTACGAGTACGACGAGGGGTACATCTATCTCGATCTGCCAACGGCGCAGCGCTTTGCGGCCTTGGGCAACGATGTCACGGGGATTGAGGTGCGCACCATCGACCGCGGTGAGGCGTCGCGGGTCGCGGACACGATTCGAGCGTCGCTCAAGACGCCGGTGCGCGCGGTCGACTGGCAAGAGCAAAACAGTCAACTGTTCAAAGCGCTCAATCTGGAGAAACTGGGCATGAGCGTCATTTTGCTGCTGATCGTGATCGTCGCGGCGTTCAACATTGTCAGTACGCTCACGATGGTCGTTGCCGACAAGACGCGCGAAATTGGCATCTTGCGTGCGATGGGTATGCCGGCGCGATCCATCCGTCGGATTTTCTTGCTGCAAGGCGTCGTCGTTGGCGCCGTGGGGACGGGCGGTGGGCTCGTGCTGGGCCTGTGTGTTTCCGTGCTGCTCGAACGGTATCGCCTGATCGAGCTCGAGCCCTCGGTGTACTTCATCGACCATCTGCCGGTGTATACGCAACTGGGAGACGTGGCCCTGATTGTCGTGGCCAGTCTGTTCATCGCGGCGTTGGCCACGCTCTATCCGGCTTCGCAGGCGGCCAAACTGTACCCGGTCGAGGCGATTCGACATGAGTGATCGGCCGGTGGTGGTGCGCGCCGAGGGGTTGGTCAAGGAGTTCCGCGGAGGGGACGGCGGCATCATCCGCGTGCTCAACGATGTCTCGCTCACGGTCCATCGCGGCGAGATGGTGGCGATCATGGGCTACAGCGGTGCGGGGAAGAGCACGCTGCTGCACGTGCTCGGCGCGTTGGAGCGTCCATCGGCGGGCACGATTGAACTGGCTGGGCAGTCCATCGCTGCCATGAATGACGACGCGTTGGCCGCGCTGCGGAACCGCGCGGTCGGATTTGTGTTTCAGTTTCATCATCTACTGCGTGAGTTCTCGGCCCTCGAGAACGTCATGATGCCGCTCCGGATCGCGGGAACCGACGATCGGGAAGCACGGGCGACGGCAGAAGCGTTGCTCGAGCGCGTGGGGTTGACCGCTCGGCAGCACCATCGACCCTCGGAGATGTCGGGCGGAGAACAGCAGCGAACGGCCGTGGCGCGGGCCTTGGCCGCCAAGCCGGCACTGCTACTGGCTGACGAGCCCAGCGGCAACCTCGATCATCACAACGCCGAGCGCCTGCATGAGCTGTTTTCAGAGTTGGCGCGCGATCTCTCGCTGGGATTGGTCGTCGTGACGCACAATCCGTCGCTGGCCGCGCGTGCCGATCGTACACTATTGTTGGAGGGGGGCAGTTTGGCAGTCACCGATGGTCGGCGGCCGGGGGCTTGATGCTCTGCGACAACTGCAAGGAACGCGACGCGGTCGTGCATCTGACACGCATTGTGGCTGGCGCGGTGATCCAGCTTCACTTGTGCGAGAAGTGCGCTGCCGCGAAAGGCGTGGAGACGACGCTGGCCGTGCCGCAACATCCACTCGGTGACATTCTGCAAGCCGTCCAGGCACAGGCGTCGACATTGTCGGACGACGCGGCGGCCTGCGCCTTCTGCGGCGCGGGCGCGCGTGATTTCCGTGCCACGGGCCGTTTGGGATGCCCACATTGCTACGATGCCATGGAACGGAGTCTGCGCGAGTTGTTGCGACGCCTGCATGGCAGTTCGAAGCACGTAGGAATTTCGTACGTCACTCCGGTGGCGCACCTCCTCGAGAAGCCTGATTCCGTGCATGATCTTCGTGACCGCCTGCGACGGGCAGTGGAAACCGAGCAGTTCGAGCTTGCCGCGGAACTGCGCGATCGCTTGCGCGTGCTGGAATGAGGCACACCACGTGAGTGCCGCGCGATCCGTGCTCGACTTGTCCCTGCTGCCCGATGGTGGCGTGCGCTGGCTCGATGCGTCGGGGGCACATGCCGATATCGTGATTTCGACTCGTATGCGTCTCGCCCGCAATGTGTCAGGCTATGCGTTTACCGGTCGCGCTCGCGAGGGAGAGCGGCTGCGCATGCTGGCACAGGTACGCGATGCCCTGGGAGCCGTCCCATCGCTGAGCGAAAGTATTCTGGTGCGGTTGGACGAACTCGCTCCACAGGATCGTCAGCTGCTCCACGAGCGTCATCTGGTCAGCAAAGAGCTGGCCGGACTCGACCAGCAGCACCCCCTCCGGAGTGGAGCGGCGGTGTTTCTCGGGGAGGCCGTCGGCCTACTGGTCAACGAGGAAGACCATCTGCGGCTGCAAGCCTTACGATCGGGGTTCGCCGTGCCACAGGCGTTTGAGGCGGCGCTGCAGCTCGATCGGGAGCTCGGCGCACAGGTGCCGTACGCCTTTCATCGCGAATTCGGGTTTTTGACCGCGTGCCCAACGAATGTGGGAACCGGTCTGCGGGCCTCGGTGCTCATTCACCTGCCGGGACTCGTCCTTACCAAGGAAATCGGCAAGGTCCTCGCGGGGTTACAGCAAATGGGGCTGACCTATCGTGGCCTGTATGGCGAGGGCAGCGAGGTGGTCGGGAATTTCTTCCAGCTGTCGAATCAGACGACCTTGGGACGTTCTGAGGAAGAGCTCCAGGATCTCCTGGTGCGCGTCGTGCGTCATGTCATCGAGCGCGAAGAAGAAGCGCGCCGGGTATTGGTTCGCGATGCTGGCTATATTATCGAAGACAAGTTGTGGCGCGCCTACGGAACGCTGCGGTACGCTCGCAGCCTCACGTTCGACGAGGCCATGAACTACCTGAGTGGAGTGCGTCTGGCGGTTGGCCTGAAACTGATCTCCGGGCTCAGTGTATACACGCTCAACAAGCTCCTGATTTTTGCCCAGTCGGCGCACTTGGCTCACCTCGAGGGCAAGCCGCTAACTGAGGCAGAGGCGAGCTTGGCCCGTGCCCGATATGTGCGGCAGGCGCTGGTGAGCGAAGGTGGCGGCGTCGAATGACCCGCTCTGACCCGACCCTGAGGGCACGATGAACGGCTACAACTTCACCGAGCGGGTGCGAAAGGTTCTCGCGATGGCGCGCGAAGAAGCGGCGCGGCTTCACCACGAGTACGTGGGGACGGAGCACATTCTGCTGGGGCTTATTCGCGAGGGCGAAGGCGTTGCAGCAACCGTGCTGCAAAACTTGAGCGTCGACTTGGACGACGTGACCCAGAAAATCGAAGAGACGGTGAAGAAGGGGAAGGCGGCACAAGCCACCGGCCCCGATTTGCCGTACACGTCTCGGGCGAAAAAAGTCCTCGAGCTGGCCATGGCCGAAGCGCGAGACTTGAGCCACAGCTACGTCGGGACCGAACACTTGTTGCTCGGGTTGCTGCGCGAAGAGAAGGGCATCGCGGCGCAGGTGCTCACCGATGCGGCGGTGAATCTCGAAGCGGCCCGCGCCGAGACGTTGCGACTGCTGGGGACCGACGTGCCGACTGCCGGGCCATCAACGGCGGCGGAGAAGAGCGGGGCGGTACCGCCGTCGGCTGCGCCGGCCAAAGGCGAGAAGAAGTCAAAGACGCCCGCGCTTGATCATTTCTGCCGAGACCTGACGCAATTGGCCGCCGAAGGGCAGCTCGATCCGACCATTGGTCGCGCGAAGGAAATCGAGCGCGTGATGGAAGTGTTGACGCGTCGCAAGAAAAACAATCCGGTGCTGATCGGTGAGCCCGGCGTCGGGAAGACGGCCATCGTGGAAGGGCTCGCGCAACTCATCGCCAACGGCGACTGTCCCGATTCGCTGCGCGAGCATCGCGTGTTGTCGCTGGACATGGCTGCCGTCATTGCTGGCACGAAATATCGCGGTCAGTTTGAGGAGCGACTGAAGGCCGTGATGAACGAGATCGCGCAAAACAAGCAGGTCATTCTGTTCATCGATGAGCTCCATACGTTGGTGGGTGCCGGCGCGGCCGAAGGCGCCATCGATGCCAGCAACATGCTCAAGCCCGCGCTCGCGCGCGGCGAACTGCAGTGCGTCGGCGCCTCGACGCTCAACGAGTATCGCAAGTACATCGAGAAGGACGGTGCGCTCGAGCGTCGCTTCCAGACGGTCGTGGTGGAGCCGCCGTCGATCGATGAGACGGTGCTGATCTTGCGGGGGCTCCGCAAGAAGTATGAAGATCATCATCGCGTGAACATTCCCGATGAGACGCTGCTCGCCGCCGCCAAATTGTCCGAGCGCTATATCACGGATCGGTTTTTGCCGGATAAAGCCATCGACGTCATTGATGAAGCGGGTGCGCGGGCGAGGCTCGCCGCGCAGGTGCCGCCGACCGAAGTCGCCGCGCTCAAGGAGCAGTTGGAAGGCATTAACGCGGAGAAGGAAGCGGCGGTGCGCGATCAGGGTTTCGAGCGGGCCGCGTCGCTCCGCGACCGCGAGCGCGAGGTGCAGGCCGAAATTCGGCGCACGCAGGAAGAGTGGGAACAGCGTCGCCAGTCACACCGGCCGACGTTGGGCGAGGAGGAGATTGCCTTCATTGTCAGTCGGTGGACCGGCATTCCTGTCACGCGTTTGCAGGAAGCCGAAACGTCTCGCCTGCTGCGCATGGAAGACGAATTGCATTTGTCCGTGGTGGGCCAGGATGAAGCGATCAAGGCGCTGTCGCGATCCATCAGGCGCAGCCGCGCCGGGTTGAAAGATCCGCGTCGCCCCATCGGTTCGTTCATTTTCTCTGGTCCGACCGGCGTCGGTAAGACGGAGCTCGCGCGGTCACTGGCCAAGTTTCTCTTTGCCGATGCGTCGGCACTCATTCGCGTCGACATGAGCGAGTACATGGAGAAGTTTTCGGTGTCGCGTCTCATTGGCGCGCCGCCGGGCTATGTCGGGTACGAGGACTCGGGGTCGCTCACCAAGGCGGTGCGCCGCAAGCCGTATAGCGTCGTGTTGCTCGACGAGATCGAAAAAGCGCATCCCGACGTCTTCAACATCCTGCTGCAGGTGCTCGATGAGGGTCACCTTACGGACAACTACGGCCGCGTGATCGATTTCAAGAACACGGTCGTGATCATGACGTCCAACGTCGGCGCCAGGGACATCACGAAAGGCAAGTCGCTGGGCTTTGGCGGAAACGACTCGCGCGGCGACTTCGAGCGCATCTCGGAAAAGGTCAAGGAGGAGATGGGGCGGGTCTTCAACCCGGAGTTCCTCAATCGCCTCGACGATGTGATCGTGTTCCATCCGCTGGGCAAGGAGCACATCAAGCAGATCGTATCGATCGTGTTTGCCGACGTGCAGAAGCGGCTGGCCGAAGAAGAACTCACGATTCGCCTGACGGACGCCACCACGACGTTCCTGGTCGACCATGGGTATGACGAGCATTTCGGCGCTCGGCCGCTCAAGCGGGCCATCCAGCGTTACATCGAAGACCCCCTGTCGGAGAAAATCCTGACCGCCGAGTTCTCGAAGGGCGACGACATCGAAGTAGACGTCTCCACGACCGAGAAGGACAAGCTGGAGTTCCGCGTCTTATCACCCACCCCCCAGGCGTGACGCGGCTGACCGACGGCCGCCGGACCTATCGGGGGCCGGCCGCTCGGTATTTCGGTATATATTTCTAGGCTATGCTGAATCGCGATTTCTGGAGGGCAACGACCTCGGTCGTCTGCGCCGCCGTAGCGCTGGTCCTGGCTGCGGTAGCGGGGACACGCCCACTCGCCGCGCAGCAGGTTATGGGTCGTTGCACGACGCCGGACTCGATCGTGGTGCGCGGAAACAGCCGAATCGCGGATCAGAAAATTCGGACTGAAGCGGGTTTGACGACCGGGAGCGCACTGAACTTTCCGACCATTCAGCGCGCGATTAAGGCGCTGTATGCGCTCAACGAGTTCGACGAGGTGGAGGTCCGCTGCGACCTCGAGTCGGTGCCGGACAAGGCGCTGATGGTTGTCGTCGTGACCGAACGTGTGATACTTGGCGACCTCACGGTTACGGGGGCCAGGAACGTGTCGGAGCGTTCGGTGCGCGATAAGGTCGATCTGCTCATCGGGCGTCCCATCGATCCGCTGCAGGTCGCGCGCGCGCGCGCGCGGATCGACTCGCTGTACGAAAGCGCCGGCTATTACCTCGCCCGCGTCACCATCGACTCGACCGTGATGAGTGACGGACGGCTTGGCCTCGGCTATCGCGTTGATGAGGGGCGTCGTCTGGCGATTTCGGGGATTGACGTCACGGGCAACGCGCAGGTCAAGGACGGTACGATCGTTGGCGCGATGAAGACCCGTCCTGAGGGATTCTGGTGGTTCCGCAAGGGCGAGTACAACGACGACAAATATGTCGGCGACCTTGGGGAACGTATTCCGGCGCTGTATGCGCGCTTGGGCCACGTGGACATGCGCATTGCCAAGGACACGCTGGTCGTGGATCGCGATCGCGGCAAAGGCCTGCTGGAGATCACGGTCGAAGAAGGGCCGCGCTATCGAATCGGCAGCTTTGAAATTGCCGGCAACCGACGGTTCTCCACGGAAGAGCTCAAGCGCATGTATCCGTTCGAGGGCCACGATCCGACGCTGTCACAGCGCGTCAAAGGATTGATCGCGCGCGAGGCGGCGGCGCCAGAAGGCATCTTCGATCAGAAGAAGTGGGATGACGCCGTCGAAAAAGTGAATACCGAATACCGCAATTACGGGTACCTCTACGCTCGGGTTAATCCGGTCGTCGAGCGCCGCATGGGTGCCGACTCGGTACCCGAAGTCAATCTTCGATGGGAGATCGACGAGAAGAATCCTGCCATCGTCAATCGCATCGAGATTGTTGGCAACGACTATACGGTGGACGACTGCATCCGTCGCCAGATCAACTTGGTGCCTGGTGGCGTGTTCAATCAACAGGTCCTGGTGCGCAGTTATCAGAGCATCAGCAATCTGAATTTCTTCGAAGCGCCGATGGCGTTTCCCGACTATCGCCCGATTAACGACCAGGGTGACGTTGACATTGTTTTCCGGGTGAAAGAAAAGCGCACGGGCAGTATCAATTTTGGCGCGTCGATGGGGCAGGGCGGCATGGGGTTTGGTGGGTTCATTGGTGTCGAGCAACCCAATCTTTTTGGACTCTGCAAGCGTGGGCAGCTGAACTGGCAGTACGGTCGATTCTTTAACGACTTTACTGCGACGTACACGGATCCGGCGCTGCGCGGGTCGCGTGTGTCAGGCATGTTGAGCGCGTATCGCACGCAGTCCCGCTTTATCGTGGGCAATCTGGGACAGAACATCCGCACCGGAAGCCAGCTTCGCTTCGGATTACCGGTGCCGTGGTCGCCGCTCTTCTCCACCGTTGCCGTTTCGTACAACGGGGAATCGGCAACGTTTACGTCGGGTACCGTTCAGAATGGGTGCACGAGAAACTGTTTGCGCTCGAACATTGGACTCGAGTACACGTACGACACGCGCACCGATATGCCATTCGCCAGTAACGGCGCGCTGCGATCGGTCACCATGGATTTCAGCGGCGGCCCACTTGGCGGCACGGTGAATTTCCAGCGCGTCACCGGGGAGTTTCGCGCCTACACGCCGATAGCAGAATTTGGTGGACGTGGGGGGGCTGGACAGCCGATTAAGTTCGTGCTGGGGTTAACGGCGCGTACTGGTGCGTTGTTTGGCAATTCTGGCCCGTTCTTTTTCCAGCAGCAGTTCTCCGTTGGCGGTGTGCAGTTCGGCCAGGCCCTCCGTGGCTATCAGGAGTTCTCGATCACGCCGAGCGGGTACAATCCGAGCACCGATCAAAATAGCGCCCAGCCGAGTTCGTTCGGCAACGCCTTCATGACCGTGACGGGCGAAATCGGGATCCGTGTCAGTCACATGTTCTATCTGAATGCCTTCACCGACGCCGGCAACAACTGGGCGTCGGCTCGGCAGATCAACCCGACTCGGCTGTTCCGTTCGGCTGGCGTTGGTGTATCTACCGTTACGCCGTTGGGGCCACTCGGGCTCGACATGGCGTACGGGTTCGATCGCGTGGCGATCGACCCCGTCACCCTCCGCGCGAAGCCGGACCCGCGGTGGCAGTTCCACTTCCGGCTCGGCCAGCTCTTTTAGAGGATCTCTGATGCGTCTCCCTGTAATCATCGGCGCGTGCGCGCTGCTCCTTGGCGCCCCGTCACTCGCGCGCGCGCAAAACGTTGCCCAGAAGTTTGCGTTCATCAACTCGCAAGCGATTCTGCAGGCCGCGCCTGGCGCGGCCGAAGCGCAGCTGCAGCTGCAGAAAGAGCTGGAGACCATGCGCACGCAGGTCGCCAAGCTTACCGATTCGCTGACCGCGATGGATGAGCAGTACAAGAAGGAAGAGGTCGCGCTGTCGCCGATCGCCAAGGACGCCCGTCTCAAAACATTGCGTCAGAAACAAACCGAGTATCAGGATCGTGTGCAGAAGCTCAACGATCAGGCGCAGCAGCGCGAAGGCGAATTGATGCAGCCCGTGCTTGAGGGAGTGCGCAAGGTGCTCGATGACATGCGCGCCGATGGTGGTTACTCCTTCATTTTCGATGTCGCGGCTGGCTCGTTTATCGTGTCGGCCGACAAAAATCTTGACATCACCGATCGCGTGATTTCGAAGTTGCGGTTGTCCGCGCCCAAGCTGCCCGCAAAGCCGGCTGCCGGACCCGCGACCACACCGGCCGGGCTCTC
>JANLVM010000019.1:0-3211 GCA_031364015.1 Gemmatimonadaceae bacterium | reverse complement strand
CTTCTGCCCAGATGACCACGTTCCAGAACGCCGCGAGGTAGTCGGCACGCCGGATCTGAAACTGGAGATAGTAGGCGTGTTCCCAGACGTCGATTCCCAGGATGGCGTGCTCACCGTCCATGAGCGGGTTGTCCTGGTGGGGTGTGCTGACAATAGAAAGCGCGCCGTTGGTGGACACCAACCACGCCCAGCCCGACCCGAATCGCCCAATGCCGGTGGTCTGGAACTGCTCCTTGAATACGGCAAACGAACCGAAGGCTTTACTGATGGCCTCGGCCAGCGCACCTGTGGGCTCGCCGCCGGCATTCGGCGCCATGAGTTGCCAAAAGAGCGAGTGATTCCAGTGACCGCCGCCGTTGTTACGCACGGCGGTGCGCACCGCCTCGGGCACGTCGTGGATCTTCCGGCAGATGTCGTCAAGTGACCAGCTGTCGAGCTCCGGCGCTTTTGCGATCGCGGCGTTCAGGTTGGTGACGTACGCCTGGTGGTGCTTGCCATGATGGATCTGCATGGTCTGCGCGTCGATGTGCGGCTCGAGCGCGTCGGGGGCGTAGGGCAGGGGCGGAAGGACGTGGGCCATGATGACTTCTCGATTAATTGGAGGTGAACTCGCCGACATTCCTGACTGACATCAGTCACACGTTTTTGGAGCGCTCGCGCCACCAGCTGATGATCCCAGGCAAGATCGACAGGAAGACGACGACAAGAATGACTTTCTCGATGTGCTGCGCCACGGCAGGTACCGTACGTCCCAAAATGTAGCCGGTGAGCAACATGCTCCACACCCACGCCACTCCGCCAACCACGTTGTAGGCCACGAAGGAGCGATACTGCATCCGACCGACGCCCGCGACCACCGGAGCAAACGTGCGAACGATGGGCATGAAGCGCGCAATGATAATTGTTTTTCCACCGTGCTTCTCGTAGAACGCCTGAGCCCGCAGGAGATGGGCCTTGTGGAACAGCACCGAGTCTTCACGCGTGAAGATGCGCGGACCCGTGACCTTGCCAATATGGTATCCCACTGTGTCTCCCACGATCGCGGCGATCGTCAGGATGCCGCCAAGCCACCACACATTCAGACCGAAATCTGGCTGTGAGGCCAACAGGCCCGCCGTGACCAACAACGAGTCCCCCGGGAGAAAAAAGCCGACCAGGAGTCCGGTCTCGGCGAAAATGATGAGCGTGAGTCCGACGTAGCCGGCCCACTGCACCAGTGCAGGCAAATCGCGGAGACGATCAAAGAATTCGGAAAGCAGTTGCACGGGGGCGAGTTGAAGGGGATGAGATCACGTGGAGAAAGGTTGATCGGTCACGCCGCAGGGTCAACTGCGATACCTTGTGAGGGTGCCAGCGCATGAGATTCCCCTGCCAGCGGAACGTGCTTTGTCGGTCGACGCCGTACACGCCGATTCGCCTTTCGCGGTTCACGTGGTCGCGCATACGCACTGGGATCGTGAATGGTACCACCCTGCGACGCGCTTTCAGGCGAGGCTCGTGGCGTTGGTCGATGCACTGCTCGAAGCGCCGCCCGATGCGGCCGCGCCTTTCCTGCTGGACGGGCAAACGGTTGTCCTGTCAGACTACCTCGATATTCGTCCGGAGCGTTCCGCGCACGTCGCTCGCGCGCTCGCCAGCGGTGCGCTGGAAGCCGGTCCCTGGTACGTCCTCGGCGACACCCTCATCCCTTCAGCCGAAGCGATCGTCCGAAACCTCGAGGCGGGTAAACGCTGGCTTCGCCGGTTGGGCGCTGTCGCTCCTCGTGTCGCGTACTGCCCAGACACTTTTGGGCATCCGGCCGCGCTGCCGCTCATCGCTCAAGGATTCGGCTGTGAGGTGGCCATCGTGTGGCGCGGGTTCGGTGGCGCGTCGTTTCCCGCAGCCGATACCTGCTGGTGGTATGGTCCAGACGGCGCACGCGTACTCCTATACCATCTCCCGCCCGACGGGTATGAGTTCGGGAGCGCACTGCCAACTGATCTCTCTGAAGCGACCACGCGATGGCGCCACGTTGCCGCGACCCTGCGGGCGCGCAATCGCACAGGCACAGCACTGCTCATGTCGGGTGCAGATCACCATGCCGCACCGCCCAGTCTCTCGCTGGGCATACAGCGGCTGGAAGCCGCCGCGCGCGACGACGGCGCTCGAGTGATACGCAGTGGATTGTCGCGGGCAGCTGGCGCACTCGTGCAAGCGGCACACACCATGGACACGAAGGAGACCGCGCTTCCGGACGTGCACGGGGAACTGCGTGACAGCTACGGATACACGTGGACCTTACCGGGCACGCTGGGCACGCGCGCGCATCTCAAGCGCGCGAACGCGCGACTCGAGCGCACACTGTTGCGCGATGTCGAACCGTGGATCGCGCTCGCCTGGCTGCACGGTGTGTCCGCCGTCCATGCAGTAGCTGCCGACGGGTCGTTGACGCTCGCGCAGCTTCCAGTGCTCGCACAGCACACCTGGGAAACACTCTTACGGACGCATCCGCACGACACGCTCTGCGGTTGCTCGGTCGATGCGGTCGCGTCAGACATGCGCGCGCGACAGCGGCGGGTCGCGGCGAGCGCCGTGGAGTTGCGAGACGCGTCATTGGCGTGCGCACTATCGCACGATCGCGTATTGGCTCGTGCTCGTGCGGTCAGCACGGCGCCGCTCACGGTCGTGCGAAACAGGACCGCCCGCGCCCGTGAAGGGATTGTCGAGCTGCATCTGCTGGAAACGCTTGGTGATGTGCGCGTAGGCCCTGGCCGCGCCGGAGTATCGGTGCCGGGTGCGCCGGATACGCACGCTGCTCCGGCGTTCGGTGAGGGCCCCATGCAGATCATTGCGCAACGCACCAAACATGTGCGTCGCGAATCGCCGCAGCACTATCCTGATGACGATCTCGTGCGCGAGCACCATGTGGTGGCCTGGGTGCCGAGCGTGCCCGCGTTTGGCGTGCGCGTCGTGGGGCCCGCCGACCATTCGACGTCATTCATGCCGACGCCGGTCACCGTGAATGAATCGTCGGGCCGCATCGAGCTTGACAATGGCATACTGCAGATCATCGCAACTCCCAATGGATTGAGTCTCGCGCACGGGATGCGTCGACTGCCTGACGTGCTTGGTCTTGAAACGAGGATCGACGCGGGCGACAGCTACACGCCGTCGTTGCGGGGTGCCCCTGAGTCGCTACGGCTTGATACCGTGCGTGTCGGCGCGCGGGGAC
>JANLVM010000100.1:0-7787 GCA_031364015.1 Gemmatimonadaceae bacterium | reverse complement strand
CAATGGCCTCAAGTCGGTCGAAGCGCACACCAAAACGCAGAATTATCCGCGGCTTCGTATCGGTATTCGCCCCGTCGACGAGCGCCGCACCATTGGCGATATGGCCGATTTCGTCTTGCATGCCATGCCGCGCGACGAACGCGAATTGGTCGAGGGTGGGTTCGAACGGACCACGCGCGCAATCGAAGTGTGGATCGCCGAGGGAACGGAGAAGGCCGTCAGCACGATGGGCCGCTGAGGAGACGCACTCTTGACTTATATGCCTCTACAGTGACATATATATAGCATGAAACGGACCAGCCTCTTCCTCGACGACACAATCACCAGCCAGTTACAGCGCTTGGCGCGCCGACGAGGCGTCAGCTTCGCCACGGTCGTACGCGAAGCGTTGGCGGTGTATGCCGCCGAACCCACTACTCGTCACCACAGCACGCCACTCCCGTCGGTCACCGGTCGATTTGCCAGCGTTCATGCCGATACCTCCACGCGCGTTGACGAGTTGCTGTGGCGCGATCCGCACGCGTAAGCGGTCGATCCATCATTCTGGCCGACACGGGTGCGCTGTACGCGCTCATGGATACCAGTGACAGTTGGCACCAGGACGTCGTCGCGTGGTGGTCGAGCGATTCGCTCGGTCTCCGTGATATTCGGGTGCCCGTCACCGTGCTCCCCGAGCTCGCGTATCTGCTGGCCACGCGGGTCGGTACCGACGCCGAGCTGGCGTTCATCGACGCCGTCGCTGCGGGCGAGTTTGTGGTCGAGCCGCTGGACGAGGATGACCTGGTACGCGTGGCCGACATCATGCGCCAGTATCGCGACCTTCCATTGGGATTCGTCGACGCGTCGGTGATCGCCATCGCCGAGCGTCTGGATGTGCGCGAGATTCTCACCACCGACCATCGACACTTTCTTGTCGTACGACCTCAGCATGTGCGAAGCCTCACACTGGTCCCCACGCCTCGTCCCTGACACTCGCGAACTTCCACCGGCCTCTGCGTGTAGACGACAGAGCGGTACGAGAGGCATCCGCCGTGACGCGACTCACGTTGTGCTCGCGGCTTTCCCAATTCCCCACATCACGACGATGAAACGCTTTGCTGTTTTTTCTGCGCTGCTTATGGTGCCGGCGGGTCTGGTCGCGCAGGACGCGCCAAAACCGCAGACCGTCGCCCCCACACCGGCGATCGCTCCGGCATTGCCGCTGAAACTCGCCCCCAAGCCCACCAAAGCGTCCATCAGCGCGGAAGACCTGATGACGCGGGTGTACATCTTTGCTGACGACTCGATGATGGGTCGTGAGGCGGGAACGCTGGGCAGCGTGAAGGCGACTGACTATCTCGCCGCGGAAGCCCGGCGCATCGGATTGGTTCCGGCCGGAGACAACGGCACGTACTTCCAGACGTTGCCACTCAAACAGCGCAAGGTCGACCCGATGAGCACCTTCATCGCGGGCACCGCGCCGCTGACGTTTGGTAAGGATTGGGCGATCGGGGGCCAGTCACGGCTCAACACGGAGAGCCTCGAGACGGTGTATGGCGGTGTCTATGGTGACACGGTCAATCGCGTCTCGCCAGAACAAGCGGTCGGCAAGTTGGTGGTGCTTTCGGTGCCGCTGACTGGGGCCGCCATCAATGGCGCTGTGCAGTCATCCGAATCACCGGCCCCCAGCACGGCGGCCGCCGTTGCCCTGCTGATGCCCGCGCAAGTCATGCCACAGGTCACGGCGTACATGCATCGTACTGACGTGACCGTCGTCGACGGTGCGCCCGCGCCCATTCGACTCTTTCTGGGTGCAGGTGTCGCCAGTCAGCTGTTCACGAAGCCCTTGAATGAGCTGGTGGTTGGTGATGCCGGTGCACAAGTCGCCGTGAATGCGATCGTGGACATGACCGACAGTCAGTTTCCCGCGCGCAATGTGGTGGGCATTCTGCCGGGCAGCGATGCGAAACTCAAGCATCAGTATGTCGCGATTGGCGCACACAGCGATCACGTGGGCCTGTCGCCGGTGGCATTGGCGCATGACTCGATGCTGGTGTTGAACCGCATCGTTCGGCCCGGCGGCGCTGAAGATGAAAGCAAGAAAGCCACGCCGGAACAGATGACGCAGATCAACGCCGAGCTGGCTGCGCTTCGCCAGACCATCCCCGCGCGCAGCGATTCTGTGTTCAACGGCGCCGACGACGACGGGTCGGGTTCGATGTCCGTACTCGAAATTGCCGAATCGATGGCGTCAGCGAGGATCAAGCCCAGGCGCTCAACGCTGTTCGTGTGGCACGTTGGCGAAGAGAAAGGGCTGTGGGGCTCGCACTTCTTCATGGAGCACTCCACCGTTCCGCGTGACTCTATTGTGGCGCAATTGAATATGGATATGGTAGGCCGTGGCGCCGCGTCAGACCAAACGGGTATGACCAAGGATGGCAAGGAGCTTCGCGGCGGCGCGAACTACCTCCAACTGGTGGGTTCGCGTCGTTTGTCGACCGAACTCGGTGACATCGTCGATCGGGTGAACACCACCAGGAAGCACAACTTTACGTTTGACTACGAGATGGACGCGAACGCCCATCCGATGAATATCTACTGCCGGAGCGATCACTACGAATACGCCAAGTTTGGCATTCCGGTGACCTTTTTTACCACCGGTGGCCACTCGGCGTACCATCAGCTCACCGACGAGCCGCAGTACATCGATTACCCGCACATGACGCGCGTGGCGAAGCTGGTGGCCGATATCGCGTTGGATGTGGCCAACGCACCCAGGCGACCAGTGGTGGATAAGGCGCTGCTTGATCCGAAGGGAGCGTGCAAGCAATAAATACCGTACTGAGTACTGGGTACGGGGTCATGAGTAACTCAGCGCCGTAGTCTTTAAGAGGGTTCGGTACTCGTTCCCCATCGCCGCGACTACGGCCCGTTGAAGCCCCACAAAGCAGCTTACCCGCACGGCGAGCCACTACATTTCCCCGCAGCCGCCGCCGGCCAGCTGTGTACACCAGGATCGGGTCGTTCCGACGGTGTACTCAGCACCGTCAACTCCGCACTCACTAACTTCGCCGTTATCCCTCGTGCTCCGTCTCGGTATCGTCGGTCTTCCAAACGTCGGCAAGTCCACCCTGTTTAACGCGCTCACATCGGCCAAGGCGGAGGCTGCGAACTACCCGTTCTGCACCGTCGATCCAAACATCGGCATGGTCGAGGTCCCCGACGAACGGCTGTCCAAACTCACTGAGATTGTGCAGCCCAAGCGTGTGGTGCCGGCGGTCGTGGAGTTCGTCGACATTGCGGGATTGGTAAAAGGTGCGTCGCAAGGGGAAGGACTGGGGAACAAGTTTCTCCAGAACATCCGCGAGACCGACGCGATTGTGCACGTTATTCGGTGCTTCGAAGATCCTGACGTCACGCATGTGATGGGTTCGCCGGACCCGGCGCGCGACAAGGAAATCATCGAGCTCGAACTCGCGCTCAGCGATCTGGCGACGGTCGAAAAGCGACTGGATAAAGTCAAGCGCGCGGCGAAGTCGAACGACAAGGATGCGTTGGCTGAGTTGCCCGGTCTTGAGGCGGGGTATGCCGCGTTGTCCGATGGCAAGCCGTTGTGGCGCGCGGGACTCGATCCATCGGCGCTGGCCAGTTTGAAGGGACTTCAGCTGCTGACGGCCAAGCCCGTGCTCTATGCCGCCAACGTGACCGATGCGGAGTTGTCGGGCGTGGAAGGACCCTACCTCAAAGCGCTCCGCGCGGCAGTGGCCGGCGAACACGCCGAGATCGTGCCACTCTCCGCCAAGATTGAAGCGGAATTGGCCGAATTGCCGCCGGAGGAACGGGTGGAGTTCCTGGAGTCGTTAGGTATCGAGTCGGCCGGACTCGATCGGTTGATTCGCGCGGGGTATCACTTGCTCGGCCTCCAGACCTATTTCACGGCTGGTGTGCAGGAAGTTCGTGCCTGGACGATTCATCAGGGGGACACGGCGCCCGTTGCGGCGGGCGTTATTCATACCGACTTCGAGAAGGGCTTCATCCGGGCTGAAACGATCTCCTACGAGGACTTCGTCGTGCATCTGGGATCCAAGAACGCCCGGACGAAAGGGGCCCTCCGATCGGAAGGCAAAGACTACGTTGTGCAAGACGGGGACGTTTTGAATTTCCTGTTTAACGTCTAAGCCGCGTCCGTCGTCTCGAGTCACCGCATGAACGTTTTTCAACAGGTCGGTGTAACACCGCGCATGCCCCGAGCCTTTCCACGACCCCTGCCGATTGCCCTGCTGCTGCTTGGCGCATCGACCCCGGCCGCCGCGCGACAATCGACCGACGCGCTCCCTCCCGCCACATCGACCAACGCGATTCGGCTTCCGAGTGGTGCCGCAGCGGTGCCGTTTCGCGTGGGGGAGAAGCTGGAGTACGACGTGAAGTTCGGATCACTCAAGGTGGGCAGTGGCAGCATGGAAGTGCACGAGCTCACCGAAGTGCGTGGCGTGACCACGTGGCACACGGTGTTCCGCATTAGTGGCGGGATTCCGTTTTACCGTGTGAACGACCGCTACGAGTCATGGTTTGATGTCGCCACGCTGACGACACGTCGCTACCACCAGGACATCAGCCAGGGGAGCTACGAACCGAAGCGGCACTACGAGTTTTTCAACGAGCGCGGGATGTATCAGGAGAACGACAAACCTGAGCAACCTACGGTCGCCATGCCGCTGGACGATGGGTCGTTCCTGTACTTCGTGCGCACGATTCCGCTGGACGTCGGCCAATCGTACACGTTTTCACGGTACTTCAAGCCCGACGCCAATCCGGTCACGATCAATGTGCTTCGCCGCGAGACTATTACGGTGAGAGCGGGAACGTTCTCCACGGTGGTCTTGCAGCCCATGTTCAAATCGAAGGGCATCTTCAGCGAAGACGGGATGGCGGAAGTGTGGGTGACCGACGACGAACGGCGCATGATGGTCCAGATGAAATCGAAGCTCAGCATCGGCTCCATCAACCTGTTCTTGCGCGCGCACAACACCACACCACCCCCGTAACCCTTACCCGAGTGGCGTGATGCACTCCGCGTCGTCGATGCGTGCACGGTTCACCCGCGTGGTCACCGGCCATGCCTCCATGGGCCCCGCGTAAGGGCGCACGAGCGACTGCGCAATCGCTGGCGTGGTCGACGGGTCGAGCCACGCCTCGTAGTCGTTCGGGGATACGATCACCGGCATGCGATCATGAATCGGCGCCAACAGGGCATTCGGTTCTGTGGTGATAATCGCACAGGTAATGAGCGGCTCGGCGCTGGAATCGCCCTTGGGCGTCCAACGCTCCCACAGGGCACCGAATGCAAAGGGGGCGCCATCGGGAAGCCGCATGCACCACGGCTGCTTGACCGGCTGTCCCGCGATGACTTGCCATTCGTAAAACAAGTCGACCGGCATGAGGCCGCGACGTTGCCGGAATGCGTCGCGGAACGAGGGCTTGCTGGCCACGGTATCGCCGCGCGCGTTGGCGAGCCGGTTACCGATGGACGGATCATCGGCCCAGTATGGGACCAGTCCCCACCGTGCCAACACCGCGTCGCGCCCCGTCGCGCGTTCACGCACCAACGGTACGTCCTGCGAAGGCGTGAGGTTGAACCGCGCGGCCAATAGCGGCAGGTCTGCTCCCAAGGGCAGTGAGCCAAGTCGCACAGGATTTCCGAAACCGTAGCGTCCGCACATCAGGTGGATCTGCGCGATGCCATGGGCGTTGGCAAGTCCCCTTCCAATCCCATCCCATTCTCAATAGCTTTAACGGCTGTACGGGTCTGGCTTTCGCTCGACCCACCCTCCTCCTGCAGACCGGCACTGCGGGGGGCACCTCAGACCACAGGGAGAAATAGCCGAGTGGCAAAGCTTAAGATTCGCCGCCTTCCAACGCGGCGCTATGAGGCCGTCTACATCTTCGAATCAGCACTCGAAGATGCGGCCATCGCGGAAAAGCTGGACAAGTTGCACGCGCTGCTCGGGGTAACCGAGCCCATTGAGTACGAGCATTGGGCTCGTCGCGCGCTTGCCTACAAGATCGGCCGTCATGAGAACGGCTACTACGTCATCGCGCACTATACGATCGACCCGAAAGTACTCCCGGAGTTCGAGCGCGCGCTGAAGCTGGATGGCACCGTCCTCCGGTATCTGATCACCCTGCACGAGCACGAGCTCGGCGCGCCCAAGCTGAGCGATGAAGAGCTCGCGTCGCGACGCCGCATGTCTGACGATGACGATGACGACGAGGAATAACTGATGCGCCGCCAGAAAAAGCCCTGCCCGATCACGGAAGCGGGCATTCGATATGTGGACTACAAGGACGATCGCCTCCTCGCTCGTTTCATCACCGACTACGGCAAGATCCTGCCGAGCCGACTGAGCGGTGTCGACGCGAGGCATCAGCGCCAGCTGTCCCGCGCTGTGAAAAAGGCACGTTTCCTCGCGTTACTGCCGTACGTGAAGGGGCAGACGGGCTGACTATGATCGGAGCGGCCGCGTCGGATCACGCCGCGACCGCTCCGCAAGAGCGCCGATGGCGGTGGTTTGTACTGGCGCTTGTGTTGATGGTGAGTGTCACTGCCGCGTCCAGTTGGACACCGTCCTTGGCGTTGGTGGGTGGTACCGTTCGGTTGTTGCTTCCGATCGAGCAGTTTGCGCTGCTCGTACTTGTCGCAGTGGCCGCCTGCGCGGTGGTCGGGTGGTGGGCGGGGGCAAGACTTTCCGTGGCGCTGTTGTGGGTCGCGATGGCGTTGTGGGTGCTCTGGAAACTTCCGTTGCCGTTTACCGGTTACGGCGCGTTCCTCCGCGGTTGGTCCCTCAGCCTCGGTGCGTCCTTTGGATTGGTCTGTTTGACAACCCGGGCGCGGCCGTTCCTGGGGCGGGCCCTCGCCGCGACGGCGCTCGCGGCGGTAGTGACCGTCACCGGACTTGCCGTCCGAACCACGGGTTCGGAGACTTTCGGAAGCGCGACGCGGATGCTGGGGATCGAGTATCAGCGGCGCGTGCAGGAGTCGCTTGGCGCGTGGCGGGGTCGAAGCGAGTCAACGGCGTGGAGAGCGTTTGTACGAAGGGTGCCGAGCGCTGCGGTACGAGCTGAGGAGATGGCATCGACCCTGGAATCACTGGGCGATCCGGGTTCATGGCGTTCGAGTGGAAGTCTGACCGCACGCGGTCCGTTGTTAGTGCTCGCGCCGGCGCTACTTGGACTCGAGTCGTTGTTGGCGCTTGGCCTCGGCTGGGCGGCGTATCACCGGTTGTCCCGAGTTCGCATTGGGCCTCCACTCTCTGCGCTTCGCACTCTCCGCTTTAACGATCAGTTGGTGTGGGGCTTGGTAGTTGGGGCCACGTTGATGCTGCTGCCGACGCTCGTCGAGTGGCGAGCGGTTGGCGCCAACCTGATTTGTTTTTTCGGCACCTTGTACGCCCTGCGGGGCGTCGGTGTGTTGGCCTGGTGGATCCCAGATCGCGTGGCAGCGGCTCTTCCGCTGGCCTTGTTCGTTCTGGTTGTGCTCCTCGGACCGGTCGTCGTGCTGTCAGTCCTGATGGCTGCGACGTTCGTACTGGGATTAGGCGATACCTGGCGCGATTTCCGTGCCGGCGCTCATGCGCGCCGGACGGGATCGCTCCGCTGACCCGGAGTTTCTCATGGAAGTCATTCTTCGCAACGCCGTTGATAAGCTGGGACATCCGGGTGACATCGTGAACGTGTCTCCCGGTTACGCCCGCAACTATCTCCTTCCTCGTGGTTTCGCCTTTGAGGCCACGACCGGCAACCGCAAACGC
>JANLVM010000089.1:0-5522 GCA_031364015.1 Gemmatimonadaceae bacterium | reverse complement strand
ACAATACCGTCGCGCGCGTTTGTGAGCTGCCACCCCTCGCCGCCATCGGCGTGCAGCAGCCAGATCTGTGGTTTCGGCGCGTCGTCCCCGGTGCCAGCACCTCGGGCGCTGACGAACGCGATCAGCGATCCGTCGGGAGACCATTGCGGTTGCGATTCCCCACGCTCGCTGGCGGTAAGCTGGCGCGCCGCACCACCAATAAACGGCACAATCCACACGTGCGAGCGGCGCTCGTGCTTGTCGCCCAGAATCGTATCGCCTTTGGCGTTTGCATGTTCCCACGCCGAGACGGTGTAGAGTACGCGATCGCCACCAGGCGAGATCGCAACCCCTCCCACGCCGCGAACACGCATCAGATCGTTCTCGGACATAGGCCGTTTTGATTGCGCCGCGACGAGCGCGGGCATCATGATGAGCGCGACCAACACGGCACGCGTCACCGCATGAAATCGATGGCAGACACGAATGGGTTTCAAAACGATCTCCTGAAGGGGGCAACACGAATATGCCTCAGTCGCCGCGCAGCGACCAGCGAGCGTTTCGTTCGACGATCCTGGCCCTAGCGGGCCTTCGGCTTCCTCCACATATTCGGAGCGCTGTCATTCCCACTCTTGTTCTGCGAGCGAGCTGATGCCGACTCTTCGACGCGCCAGATTTGGAGGGCTCTCGGTTATTGCCCTAGCCACCATGTTTGGTGCGGTCGGCTGCCTGGAGCTCGAGGCGTTCCTTTCCCCTTGCGCTGATCTCGACATCGGCCTCGGCGTCTCTAAGGACGGGCGCAAGTTTGTGGATGGCTCGTGGCACCTCACCAGCATTGATGGTGTGGCGTTCACCGGGAACTACCGGTTGCCCGACGGCGCGACGCTGACGCAAGGCAGCATGGATTTTCATACCCGCTATTTGGACAGGGGAGGGTGCGAGGATCCCCAAGAGTCGCGCGGCGAGATCATCGCGCTCTATGCGCTGAAGACCGCAGCGGGAGTCGCGCAGAAGCCCAAAGCGCAGGCGGGCAGTTTTACGTTCGTGAACAACCCAGGAGTGATAACGTTGCGGGCATTGGGAAAGTCAGGAACAGGCACCGCCAATCTTCCCAACAACAATTTGCGGATTCAGGCAAAGATCCCACTGGCGGTCGCTGGCTTCAGCCTTGGGACCGTCACGTACGACATGGTTTTCACGCGCCCCTGAACGTGCCGTCTCTCAAATTGCCCCGGAGCCACACATGACGTACGCTCGTGGGATCGCGCTCATCGCGTGTTTTCTCGGATCGGCGGTCGTCACACCCTTATTCGCTCAAACGTGCTTTGGCACGCCATCGCGCGGTGGCGTTTCCGCCGACTACGGCAGGGTGTCGTTCGGGAACACTGTCGGCGCGACCGGCACCCTCGCCGGTAGCCGCACGGCATATTCCGTTGGCGTTCACTCGGTCACGCTCGGATCGAAGAGCAAGGGATACGGCGGTGATGGCCGTTTCGCGGTACGGATCGGCGCGGGACGCGTTTCCATCTGTCCGGCGGTGGGACTCGGTTTCGGCCAAAGCACATGGAACGCGTCAACGGCAGACCTCAAGTCGACCACATTGACGGGCAGAGCAGGCATCGGCTTCGGACTCGAGCAGTCGGTTGTCGGGAAACTGAGCATCATTCCGTTTGTCGCGGTGCAGTATGCCTTTGCTGCAGTGAAATACGACATCACCGGGAGCGACGTAGACACGCAAACGACCGGCGACACGCTGAGCGGAGCTGGAGTGCAGTTCGGGCTGTTGGCGCGGTACCACATCGTGTACGTGGGGTTCATCGGAGATCGTGATCTTACCGCCTCGAGTCCTTCGGCCGTGCGTGGGATACTCGGCGTCACATTTCCGATGTCGATCAAGAAAGACTGATCGCCGCGTAATTGCGGCGCGCGCGGCGGTCAAAGTGGCTGTACGCGAGGAAGACCGAGGGCCGGCGGTTCGAAAGTAGAACATGATCTTCGGTCGACAATCAATCACTTCGGTCACGGCCCCACCGGTTCTCCGGCGGGGCCTTATCGCGTTCGCCTACCACCGGTCACACTCCTCACGGAGAAACGCGCATTTTGCGCCAGAAAGTAGCTTGACGCGTATTTTATGCGACATGACTCTTCCTCCGCCTTGCCTGATTGGCCTCCCGTACGATGCCGGTTCCTCGTTTCTGCGCGGCCCAGCCGACGCGCCGCCGCTCATTCGCGCCGCGCTCCGCTCGCCAGCGGGAAACGACTGGACCGAAGAAATGCGCCACTTGGTCGCACCCGGCGCGCTGGGCGATGCCGGCGACCTGGTGTTGCCGCCCGATCCGACCGCGCGAGGACTCATCGAGGATGGGGTTTCCGCACTCTTGGCCACCAATGCGCGCGTCATTGCGTTGGGCGGCGATCATTCGGTGACCTACCCGGTCCTCTGTGCGGTGCACCGCGTGTATCCGCGTCCGACAATTCTGCATATCGACGCACATGGCGATTTGTACGATCAGTTCGGTGGCGATCGCTACTCGCATGCCTGTCCATTCGCGCGAATCATGGAAGACGGGCTGGCGACCCGCCTGGTGCAGGTGGGAATTCGCACGCTTTCACGTCATCAGCGCGAGCAGGCCAACCGTTTTGGTGTGGAGATTATCGACATGCGAGCCTGGGCGGCGGGCGTGCGACCAGAGATTGACGGTCCGGTCTACATGTCGATCGACCTCGATGGCATCGATCCGGCCTATGCGCCTGGCGTCTCGCACTGGGAACCCGGCGGGCTCACGGTGCGCGAGGTGCTGTCGCTGATTCACGGGGTGCGCACGCCGTTGATCGGCGCCGACGTGGTGGAGTACAACCCGCGACGCGATCCGACCGGCATCACCGCGGTCGTCGCGGCGAAACTGGTGAAAGAGTTGGCCGGCACCATGCTACGTACTGAATGATTGACCTGGACGCAACCGATTTCACCCCTTTCCGCCCTTCGCCGCATGGCTAGCACGATGATTCGCTCCGACGAGTTCGAACAGGCCTCGCGTCGCGTCCTTCCCTTTTTGCTGCTGCTATTTGTGGGCAGCGGCATGTGTGCGCTGATTTACGAAGTGGTCTGGTTCCAGTTACTCGAGTTGGTGATCGGATCGTCCGCCATTTCGCTGGGAGTGCTGCTGGCTACGTTCATGGGCGGCATGTGCATTGGTAGCCTCACGCTGTCACGGTTTGTGTCGCGCGCACGACATCCGTTACAGGTGTACGCGATCCTCGAGCTGAGTATCGGAGTGATTGGGGTGTTGGAGCTGTTCGCCATTCCGCTTGTTGGTCGGCTGTACTCGCCGGCGGTCGGACACGGCGCCGCCGCCCTGATGTTGCGCGCAGTCGTCGCGGGTCTGTGCTTGCTGCCGCCAACGATCCTCATGGGCGCAACGCTTCCCGCGATCGCGCGTTGGGTGGAATCGTCGCCGCGTGGAATCTCATGGTTAGGGTTCTTCTATGGCGGTAACATTGCGGGTGCCGTACTCGGCAGCCTGCTGGCCGGATTCTATCTGTTGCGTGAGTTTGATCAGGTTGTCGCCACGGTGGTCGCGGCGTCGCTGAACATCGTCGTCGCGGCCATTGCCTGGGGTATTGCGCTCTGGACGCCGGCCGGTCCGAGTACCGAACCCGACTCGCGCACCGCCACGCTACCGCTGGACACGCCAAGCGCGCCAAGCGCGCCGAGTGCGCCGAGTGCGCCGTACGAGGGAGCCGCGGCCGTCTACGTCGCGATTGGCGTATCGGGGGCCTGTGCACTTGCTGCCGAAGTGATCTGGACTCGCCTGCTCTCGCTCACGTTCGGCGCATCGGTGTACACGTTCTCGATGATTCTGGCCGTGTTCCTCACCGGACTCGGATTGGGCAGCGCGGCGGCGGCGTGGTTAGCCCGCATCATCAACAGCCCGCGCCGCGCGCTGGCCTGGTGCCAGGCGCTGCTGACCGTCGCCATCGCGTGGGCGGCAGCAGTGATTTTTCTGGCGCTTCCCAACTGGCCGATCAATCCGTCGCTCGCACCAAGCGCGTGGTTCGCCCTTCAACTTGACCTCGCGCGTGGTGCGTTGGCCATGCTCCCCGCAGCCATCCTCTGGGGCGCGAGTTTTCCCTTCGCGCTCGCGGCTATCGCCACGCCGGGTGAGGATACGTCGCGGCTGGTGGGACGCGTGTACGCGGCCAACACCGTGGGCTCGATTATCGGCGCCACCGTGTGCAGTCTGCTACTGATTCCCCTGCTTGGTACACGCGATGCGCAGCGTGTGCTGATCGCATTGGCGGCCGTCGCTTCGATGATGGTCCTGCTTGCACCGAGTATGAAGGCTCGTGCGGCGCTGGTCGTCACACCGCTTGTGGCCGCATTGCTTATCGCGACGGTCCCCGCACTACCGGGAAACCTCGTGGCGCATGGTCGATACGCCGTCACGTGGATTGGCAAAACCGAAGTGCTGTATGTGGGTGAAGGAATGAACAGCTCTGTTGCGGTCACGAATGTGCTCAGCAGCGGCGCCACGCAGTTTCATGTGAGCGGAAAGGTCGAGGCCTCAAGCCTTCCGCAGGACATGCGACTGCAAAAGATGCTCGCTCACTTGCCGGCACTGGTGCATCCGAATCCGCAGTCGGTCCTGGTAGTGGGTTTCGGTGCGGGCGTGACGGCCGGATCCTTCTTGCCGTATCCATCGCTCAAGCGTTTGGTGATCTGTGAGATTGAACCGCTCATTCCAACGGTCGTCTCCACCTGGTTCGTGAAGGAGAACAACAATGTCGCCAAAGACCCTCGCACGCAGATTTACTTCGATGATGCGCGCAGCTTTGTCCTGACGTCACACGAGCAGTTCGACGTCATCACCTCTGATCCCATCAATCCGTGGGTGAAGGGCGCCGCGTCGCTGTATACGCGCGAATATTTCCAGGCCGTGAAGCAGCACCTCAAACCGGGCGGTGTAGTCACGCAGTGGGTACCGCTCTACGAAAGCACCCTCGACGCGGTGCGTAGTGAACTGGCCACGTTCTTCGAGGTGTTTCCCGACGGCACGATCTGGGCAAACACGCTCGACGGCCGCGGATATGATATCGTGCTTTTGGGGCAAGTGGGCCCCACACGGATCGACATTGTCGCCATGGAGCAACGCTTTCAGGACGCCGGCTACCGCAATGTTGGCGTGTCGCTCATCGAGTCTGGGTTTGGAACGCCGGTCGAACTATTCTCGACGTACGCCGGTAGCGGCGCCGACCTCAAGTCGTGGTTGGTGGGCGCCGAGATCAATACCGATCGCAATCTGCGCTTGCAGTATCTCGCAGGAGTCGGACTGAATCAGTACACCGCCGCAGACATCCTCGAGCAGATCGTGCAGCACAAGAAATTCCCGGAGCAGCTATTCGTGGCGAGCGAAGCATGGAAAACGTCGCTGAGTCAGGGAATGGGTGTTCCTCGCTGACCTCGTGACGACCCGCACGCGAAGCGAACTCGCGAAGCGAACTCGCGAGGAAACGTCAGGTCACGAGCTGCACGAGAGCATCGA
>JANLVM010000006.1:0-1825 GCA_031364015.1 Gemmatimonadaceae bacterium | reverse complement strand
CCTGGAGACCGGTGGGATGCAGCCGCCGCCGAGTTTGGCGAGACAGGTGACGGCGGCGCTGTTGAGGTGAGACGGGAGACGGGAGACGGGAGACGGGAGACGGGAGACGGGGAGACGGGGAGACGGGAGACGGGAGACATCGTACTCACGTAGATCTGAGTCCTAGGCAAATCCCAGTTCGAACGCCCTGCGCCGCACCCGCGCCACCAACCAACGCACCCCCGCATTGCTCATCACCAGCATCGCACCGGTCATGAGCAGCGACTTCACTTCGCGCCGCGAAATTTTCACCGAACCGCCCGGCTTGAGCATCGCGGTGGTGTTCACCAGATCGCGCAGGGTGGCGTGGGCCAGCAACAGCGGCAGGATGCAGAACAGCCGAATGGATACGGCGCGACGCGGGATGAGCAGGAGGTAGTTGCGCGCCTCCTCAAGATCGTGCCACGCAAGCTGTATCAGTTGGGCCAGCGCAGCGCGGTTTTTCGCCAGAAGCTCGGGGGCGAGGATGCGACTCTGCGTACTGCCCTGCGCTTGCAGCAGCTCCTCGGGCACGTACACGGAGTTTTCCTTTTCCGCGTCGACCGCCACATCCTTCAGGATGTTCACTGTTTGCAGCGCTTCGGCGAAGGCGCGGCAGCGTTCGCGGAGGACGGCATAGTGGCGCGCGCCGATGCTTGGCGAATGTTCATGCCAGAGATCGGTGAGCATATACCCCACCGTTCCGGCGACGTAGTAGCAGTACTCTTTGTATTCCTCGACGGTCTGGATGCGGATCCCATTCGGATACAGCAGCACGAACTTCCGCATGCCCACAACCATTTCGGTCACCCATTTGCGCACCATCTGTTGCGTGGCAACGGGGAGTTGACCGAAGTGCTCAAGCACCAAATCGGTATGGCGCGTAAGCGTCAGATGCGCCTCGTCACCGGTGAGAGATTGGACGCCCTCAAGAAAGCGTTGGAGGGCCGACGGCGACTGGAACCCCGCGAGAAAATCATCGAATAGCGCGGCTTTTCGTTCCGGTGGCACGTTCAGCGCGTCTTCCACCGTGTCGGCAATGCGGCACAGGAGATACGCGTCAAGCACCGCCTGCCCAAGCGGCCCGGGGAGCACTTTGATGCCGAGTGCGAAAGTGCGCGAGACGGTCGGCAGAATGGCCCGGCAGAAGCGCTCGGCGTGTCGCTGGGTAGCGGCGTCGCGGATGGCAGAGGAAAGTGGCATTCTATCAAAGATACGAGGTCATCGTCGCCCGCGTCACGCATCGGCCGTCACGCATGGGCGATGGTCGGTGCGCGCTTGTCTGCCGAGTGGCGACGGGCGAAACTGCGGCGTGCCCTCGCCGACTGCTTATTCGCCCGATGTCCCTCCCGACTTTCGCGGGGTCTTTCGTGCCGACGTCCTCGCCCGCTCGCTGTATGCCGAGGGCGCGGGCATCGCGCGCGTATTGCCAGCGGCGGTTGCGGTTCCCGCCGATGCCGCTGATTGCGTGCCCCTGGTGCGCTGGGCGCGGCGCGAAGGGTACTCGCTCATGGCCAGGGGATCGGGCAGCGGCATGGCAGGGGGTGCGATCGGACCTGGGGTCGTGGTTGACCTCAGTCGATTCACCGCGATAGGGGCCGTCAATGTCGCGGCACGCACGATTCGTGTAGGCGCGGGCGCCTTGCGCGGTGACATCGATGCTGCGGCCCGAGTGCATGGCCTCCGCTTTCCGGTTGACCCGTCCAGTGGCGCGTTTTGTACAATCGGCGGGATGATTGCCGCGAATGCCGCGGGAGCACGTTCGCTGCGTTTCGGGGCGACGCGCACGTGGGTACGCGGGGTGCAC
>JANLVM010000003.1:0-2050 GCA_031364015.1 Gemmatimonadaceae bacterium | reverse complement strand
GACTTGAGCACATGAAAGCTGTGATCGGCACCCTCCACCCAATGCATCCGCCACGCGTCACTGACGGTCGTGAGCGCCTGCGCCATGAGCGACGGCGTGCACAGCGTATCACGCGTTCCGTTCACACAGAGCACAGGCATGCGTATGCGCGGCAGATGAGCATCGCGCAACTTTTCCGGTTGCCCCGCCGGATGTAACGGATACGCCAGTAGCAACAGCCCATCGGCGGCGAAATTGTCAGCCGCCAGCATCGACGCGGCGCGCCCACCCATCGATCGCCCGCCAATAAGCAGCCGGATCGGCGACAGTCGTTCGCGCACGGATGCAACCACCGCCGCCGTGGTTTGCATCAGCGTCGGCATGGCATCCGGTCGGCCTGATCCCTTTTCCTTATAGAGAAAATTGAAACGCACGACACCGAGCCCGGCGTCGCGCAGGGTCTGCGCCGTGGTCAGCATGCCGCGGTCGGACATGTGACCGCCCGCGCCGTGCGCGCACACAAACACGGCGGTCTCCGAATCGGTCGTGGTCGCCTCGTACACGGCACTCACACGCGCCTCACCAACCGGAATACTCCATTCGATTGCGCTCATGACGGCGGTTGCGGTGTGAGGTCCATCTCGTCCAGGAAGCGGTGACCACCAGCGGGCTTACCGCCACGTGAAGTGGTAGTGGTCAGCACCAGCCGATCGATCGTGCGGGTCATGCCAACGTACAGCAAGCGGCGTCCTTCCTCCACCTCGTGCACGGTCGGTCCCTTGAGGGGCGTTCCGCCCGGAAGCTGCGCGTCTTCTACACCAACGATGTACACCCGCGAGAACTCGAGGCCTTTTGTTGAATGTAGCGTCAGCAGGTTTACGCGATCACGCTCCTGCTCGACGCCGTGCCACGTAGACAGCACCACGCGTTCCAGAAATACGGCGAGCTGTTCCTGCGCGGAACCTTCCGGCAATTCAGCAATCAAACGTCGCAGCCGCAGCATCGCCTGCGGATATCGATCGTCGGCGGTCTTCGTGGCACGAATCTTTTCCATCAGTATCACACCGCCAAGTCGCTCGATCACCGCGTCCAGCGTAGGTCGCTGCGCGCCTTCACCGCGCTCGCTTTCGTACCAGTCGAGCGCGCCACTGTAGCGACCAAGCGCAAACACCCGCGTCAGTTTCTGAAAAAGCGCGCTCTCGTCGTTGCGCTCACCGTGCTCGGACATACTGTACAGCGCGAGCGCAACACCAAGATGGCCAAGCTGTTCAGTGAGCGCCGTTTTGCGCGCGCGTTCCAACCTCACGCGCCCGAGCGCGAGCGTCACGTGGACGAGCGTGAGCGTATCGTCGAGCGCACGATGCGATCGTCCGGGGGGAATGCCAAAACGACGAGCGAGGTCGACCAGCTTTCGACTGGTGGGAAAGAGGTCGCGGGCAAGCGGCAGGGTGTCGAACGTGGTGAGGTCGAACGGCTGCCCGATCGCCTCCGCCATGCGCGTCAGAATCCGAAAGTCGAAATCGTAGCCGTTGTGTGCCACCACCACGTCGCTACCAACAAACCGGCGGAACTCCGGCCAGATGTCCTCAAAGTAGGGTTCAGTCACCAGCGTTGCTGCATCAATGCCGTGCGTGGCCGTTGCACCCGGCGCGATGGGCACGCGCGGTCTGACCAATCGGCTGTACTGCTCAACGATACATCCATCGCGCACACGGACCGCTGCGATCTCGACAATCTCGGCGGTACCGGTGTCGCTGTCGGTCGTCTCAAGGTCGACGGCGGTAAAGTTCGTGAACGCGGCGGCCGACGCGTTCATCTCCAGCAGTTGGGCGGCCTTGAACACGCCGAGCGGCAGATCCACCGAGTTGATGTCGGCTGGCCGAAGCTGCGCTGTGAACGCATCCGGCGGCTCGTCGCCGCATACGACAGTGATGCCCAGTTCTGTGAGCATTCCCGCGAGAGGGATTTCCGCACCGCCGATTGGCGCAATCCACAGCGCGGCGCGACGTGTCCGTAGCTCTCGCAGTTTGTCGGCGAGGGCGACCACGTCCGGAAGGGTCGCCGGATCGGT
>JANLVM010000029.1:0-2305 GCA_031364015.1 Gemmatimonadaceae bacterium | reverse complement strand
ACCGCGCTGTCGGGGGCGATGAATAAGAAATATTCGCCCGCCGCAGAAAAGTCGGTGACGGTGCCAGCCGGTACGGCGGTGACCGACACGATCGACGTGCCGCCGCTGATCCGGCTCAAGATTGTGCTCACCGACAAGGCCGACGCCACGCTCTCCGGCGTAGAGTGGTCCATGAAAGACGCAACGCCGGAAAAAGAAACGACCGGCGGCGATGGACTCATTGACGTCGAGATTCTATGGAAGCTGGAATCGGGCGCACTCGAACTCACGTTGAAGGACGAGCCGGATGCATTCGTTGCGGCACCGGCGCCAACTCCGGCGCCGGTAGCGGGTGCCACGCCATCCTATCCGGTGGCCATCAAGGCAGCGGATTTCCTGCCGGCCGAAGAGAAAGCCACGCCGTTTCCGCGACAGCTCAAGTTCACCGCTGAAATCCGCGACATCGAGGACGGCGAAGGGTCCGATGGCGCGCAGGCCCGCCTGCACAATCTCGGCTTTCGCTGGGAAGGCGCCGATAAGCTGTCCAATGCCGTCGTTCACTACCAGAAACTGTATCTGGGGCAGAAGTGGAAAGGCTCGGGGCAAATTGCCGACATCATGGGTGACCTGAAGAAGCGACACGACAATGGCTGACGACACACTGGTTGGCGAACACAAGGCGTACCTGCTGCGTGCGCGCATGCCGGATGACCACAAGCACGGCAGCGTGCTGCGGGCACCGGAGTTCGGCATTCTCGATTTTCGCCTCAAGGCCGGAGGCAAGGAGAGCAAGTTCTTTCTCCCGGCAGGCGCGCGCAAAGCCCCCAAGCTTGAAACGGGCGACGAAGGGTTTCATTTCGCGCCCGTCAAGGAAGCCATCGAGATTCGTTATGATATCGACGACCCCTTTGGCATCGTCGATGGTGGCACGATCGAAATGTTTACCCGCTTCGACAACACCCTGCTGGGTTCCATCGATCTCACCAAACTGGGCTCTACCTGGTTGCTGCACGGCCTGCACATCGTGAAATGGGATGGGCGTGTGGTGGTCGAGGCCGAACAGAAAGCCACGGAGCAGGGCGACGACCTCACGCACGACCTCACCGCGTTCGATCCGGTGAAGGATCCCGATGGTCCGCTCCCCGACGGGTATCTCACGCTCGAGCACCCGCCCTACAAGCTGCGCCTCACACTCACGAGCAAGGCAGCGCCGAAACATCCTGCGGTGGCGTGGACCTACGCGCTCATCCTCATCAAGAAGATCGAGTTCGAGCTCGGCACCGACGACATGATTCCCAAGGTGGGGAGTGACGCGCGTCTCGCTCGTGACAAAGCGGTGCGCAAGTCCCTCGAAGACGCCGGTGGCGTGCCGGCCGACGGCGGCACGCGCAAGGTCTGGTTGCGCAGCAACGTCTACAAAAAGGCGTCAGCGGAAATGAACGACGACACGGCCTACACGGAATACGAGAAGCTGTGGAAGGAAGGGCCCAACATTCCGATTGTCGCCAAGATCCGCATCGCCGATTCCTCCGACGCCGAAGTAAAGCTTGAAGACGACAACAACGGACTCGCCCTCGGCAAGGCGCGTTTCTTGTGGGACTGGCGGGATCCCGACGAAGATGTCTCGGCGCAACCTGCGAAGCCGAAAACGTTCCTGGCGGCAGCCATCAAGTACTACAAGGATGGGACCGATGCAACGCGCGCGGCCGCCGACCACACGTACCCCAAGGGCGACAATTGTCACGTGGATCACGGCGGCAAACGCGGACCCAACGCCAAACTTGTCTTCGACGAGCAAGCAGGCTACGCGGCGGCTGACGCGTTGACCGCCGGTGCGTTTCCGTTCGAAGTGAAGCAATGCAAAACACGGAAGTGGGCCTCGTTCAGCCGCGGCTGGACCACCGGACTGCTCAAGGGAAAAACCGGCGCCGTGTTCCGTCCATCGCGCATGGGCGGTGACAATTACAAGATCTACTTGTATCTGGACTACGATCGCACGGCGAAGGACAAGCCGGTCGTGGACGTCAAGACCGAGCCGCTCTCGGTGCCGGCTGCGGTCGTCGCGCACACCGGCACGTGGGTCGTGTGGCGCCGTATTCATGTGGTGCGCTACGTGCGCAAGAATGCCACGGTCACCGACTGGACCGGAAGTTTCGCCGCAGCGCAGGTGTATTATCGGCCTGCCTTCATGGAAATGGTGAACGGCATCGGCGGCCAGAAGTACCTGTACAGCGCGCACCGGATGGCGAACGGGACGGTCCCGACATACAACACGCTCGCCGAAGCCCAACTGGTGGCAACACGCAATTCGCTCTTTACTTTCCAC
>JANLVM010000026.1:0-12188 GCA_031364015.1 Gemmatimonadaceae bacterium | reverse complement strand
CGCGCCGTGAGCTGCACGAATCCGCCTTTGAGCAGACTGGGCGTGGTGGGTGTCAACTGCACACTTGCCACGGCTCGTGCGGAAATCGTGAGCTGCGCGACGGCGCTACGCCCGTCGACACTCGCGGCAATCTGCACGCTTCCCGCGCGCAGCGCGGTCACCAACCCAGCAGGCGAGACGCGCGCAATCGTGGAATCACTGCTCGACCAGAATACCGTGCGATCGGCAAGGGGGCGGTTGTTCGCGTCACGCGCCGTGACTTGCAGCGCGACACTCGCCCCTTCACTCAGTGTGAATTGCTCGGTGGACAACACCACCGAAACCACCGGCGTGTCGACCGGCCGCGGCGCCGTCATATCGCCAAGTCCCTTGCAGGACGTGGTCAATGCGGTTCCGAGTATCAACAGCAGAGAGCGCACCACCGAACGCACGAACATGACTAGCGACCGGTGAATGTCACGCGAGTTGGGCGGGCACGATGATTCTGCGTTCCGTCACCGAGCTGTCCCGCCACGTTGTACCCCCAGCAGCTGGTTTCCCCATCGGTTGCCGTGGCGCACGTGTGGGCACCGGTCGCATTGAGCGAAGAGAGCAAGGCACCACCAATCACTCGGGTCGGCGACTCACGATTCCCGTTCGTGCCGTCGCCCAGTTGACCGTACACGTTACGCCCCCAACACCACGCCTGCCCACCGCGAGTGCGGGCGCACGAATGCACGCCCCCGACCGTGACCGACGCGAAGCGCGTGGTCGTTTCTACCCGCGTCGGCACGATTTGATCCGTGGTACCACCATTGCCGAGTTGGCCATAGTTGTTGTTTCCCCAGCAATAGCCCTCACCGCCATCGGTCACGGCGCAGGTATGCGCGCTACCGGCGGCGATACTTGTGAACTTGAGTCCGCCACTCACCGCGACGGGCGTGCGCGCGTCGCTGCGGGTACCGTTGCCTAACTGCCCTTTCGCGTTGGCACCCCAACAGTACGCGGTACCATCGCCGGTGATACCACAGCTGTGATTCCACCCGGCGCTGAGCGAAACAACCCGCGCGCCGACCGTCACCGCTACTGGAGACGACCGCGCGAGCGTACTGCCGTCACCAAGTTGCCCGTACACGTTGTTTCCCCAGCAGGTCACCTCGCCAGCGGATGACAGTCCACAGGTGTGTGACTGTCCCGCGCGCAACGCACGGAACGAGTGATTCCCTGCCACGCGAACGGGCGCGCTACGCGATGTGGTCGTGGCGTCACCAAGCTGACCGCGTTCATCCGAACCCCAGCAGTACGCGTCGCCACCGCGCACCAACCCACAGGTATGCGCGTTGCCGGTGGTGATCTGCGTGAACTCGAGGTCGCCGACGATCGGTCCCGGCACATCACGTGATTCCACATCGCCGTCACCGAGTTGCCCGCGATCGTTCGCGCCCCAGCAGTACACTTTCAAACTCACCAGCGCGCAGCTATGACGTCCACCGGCCGCGATAACACCCGGATCATCAGTAGCACGAATCGCATCAGCGCGCGGCGGGTCAGCCGTCGGAGCGGGCGGCGGCGCGAGCGGAACCGACACCACACCGGCGGCGCTCGCGGCGCGACGTTCGGCGCGACGGGTCGCCGCTGCTACCATCGAATCAGCACGGACCGAATCAGCAATGAACCGCCGCAGAACCAACGAATCGGCGCGCAACGAATCGGCGCGCAGTGAATCGGCGTGTTTCTGTGTGGGCCGCGCCTCGCGCTGCAAGGCCATCGAATCCACCGCGACGGGATCGACCACCGGGATCTCAACCGCGCTGACGTCGGCGAGCGTCGCTGACGTCAGCGGTCGTGTGAGAAAAAGCCCTTCACGCTTCGCATACATCGCGAACGCGCCGCCGCCAAGCAGCAGGGCCAGTACGCCGACCACTGACCACACCCAGCGGTTGGATCGCGGCGCGGGCACCAATGCCCACGACGGGACATCGTCATCAGGTACCGCGACGGTTTCAATCGGTGTGGCACTGCGCAGGTTGACGGCGTTCCCGCTCATGGCACCGACCGCGCGCGACGGCGACAGATAGGAGTCGTCGCTCGGTCGCGAAAAACGCACCGTCGCATCCGACGCGGCGTTTGTGACTGGGATCTTCGACGGCGGTTTCGCCTTCTCGATCTCGCGACGTCGACGGTGGGATTCTTCCCACTGTCGCCAGTCCGTCGGAACGACCCAATGGTTGAGTGCCGCCAACAATCCGTCCGCACCGGCCCACCGCGCGGCCGGTTTTTTCTGCAGCATGCGCTCTACGATGTACTGCAATCGCGGCGACACTTCGCCTGGCCGAATGGAGTCGATCGCGGCCAACTGCTCCGTCTTCTGCTTGAAGATGACGTTAAACAGCGCTTCACCCTCCCACGGGCGCTCGCCCGTAAGCATCTCCCACGCCACCAATCCCAGACTGTAGATATCGGAGCGCGCATTGGCGGGGGCGCCATCGATTTGCTCAGGCGCCATGTACGCGGGCGTCCCAATCGCCGCGCCCGTCATCGTCAAGCGTGAATCGAACTCGCTGGAATGCGCGATACCAAAGTCACTGAGCAGCGCGCGACCAGTGCCCGTTTCCATGAAAATATTCTCGGGCTTCACATCGCGGTGCACGACGCCCTTCGCGTGCGCAAACGCGAGCGCTTCCGCAACGTCCTTGAGCACTCGCTCGGCGCGCTCCGGACTGAATGGCCCGTCGTCGATCACCGCCTGCTTCAGCGTGCGTCCCGGCACCAGTTGCATCACCAGCGCGAGTCCACCGTCGCGGAGTCGCTTGACGGCATGCACCGTCACGATGTTCGGGTGCTGCAAGCGGGCCACCGTGCGCGCTTCGCGGGTCAGCCGGGCAATCGCGTCCTCAGCCCCAGACGCGAACTTTGGACGAACCACCTTGATCGCCACGTCGCGAAAGAGCGCGCGGTCACGGGCGCGATACACCACCGCGCTGCCGCCGCGTCCCAACTCGCCCAGCAGCGTGTACTCGTCTTCGAGGTCGCTAACCTCACTCTCGTCCCACTCGTCCATCATCGTGCCCTGGCTTCTCCGTGCCAACCGTGGCCAGGAAGGTGTCGTCAGCGACTTCTGAAGGTGAAAAGTACTTCACCCATCTCGATTCGGTCACCGTCGGTCAGCACATGCGCATGGTCGTCAGAAACGACCGTTCCATTGTGCACAATGGGATTGGTGAGAGAGAGATTCGTCAGCGTCCAGTTCCCGTCGGCAAAACGCATGCGCGCATGCGAACGACTCACCGTCTGGTCTCGCAATTGAATGTGCCGATAAAGCTCCCCCTCGCTGCGTCCGAAACTCACCTCGGTACCGTGCGGACCTGGCACCTGCACGAAGCGAATCTCGCGGCCGACATCCCGCCCCGCGCCGATTTCCAAACGACCCGGCAGGAATTGCAGAGTGCCTTCTTGCGGCACACTGAATCGCACCAGCTGTCCCTCAACCATCGTACCCGGCACCCCGTGCCCGTGGACCGGCGAGTCTGGCGGCGTCTCAGGCGGCGTCTCCGGCGGCGAGTCAGCCCGTGTCGACCGCCGCGAGTCAGCAATCGGAGCAGTGGGACGGCTCTCGCGGACGGTCGGTGACCCAGCTACCGGATTCGCCGTAGTAAAAGTTCTAATGGTAGGGCTCGCTTGCTTCGACAACGCCGGAGCCGGTGGTGCCTCGTTCAACGGCGGTGGGAATGGAAGAGCTTGCTTGGTGACCGCAGCGGAGACTGCGGCAGCCGAGGACGCTGGCGTACGCACCTGCGGTCGAACGGTTCCGCCCGCCATCACGCCGACATTCGCGGATGCCACTCCGGCCCCCCCGCTCATGCCTCCGAAGAGCGGCAACACGCCCGACTCATTATGTTCGAAGTGCGGGGTTCTGTTCATCCACCACATCACGGCGGCCGCGATGACCAGGACCGTCCCGGCGACAACCGCGATGATCAAGGTGAGTTCAGGCGTCATGCGGCATGGCGAAGATTGGGGTGGAAATTGGGGTCGATTGCTGGTTACGGGAATGAATACCGCTGGCGACGCGATTCGAGCCACTGGAGTTCGAGAATGGCGAACACTGCATCACGAGTAGACGCATGGCGCGTACAGACGCAAGATTCGCGCGTGCTCAAAAATCTCTTGGTACTTTTCGGCCATTATGACTGATTTTTCTTCGCGGCTGACGCCACTGAATTTCCTTTGGGCGGTCTGCTTCGCGCTTCCTGCGCCAATACGCGCACAGCCTGCGCTTCGACCCGAGTTCAAGAATCTCCGGTTCGACGAAGTGTGGCCCACCTCGGCCCGAGGCACCCGGTGGGACGACGCCATCAAAGCCATTCCACTTCTCCCCGGTCGACCCGTGTCCCTGACCATCAGTGGGCAGGCGCGGTGGCGCGAAGAGTATTTTCTTGCATTCAACATGTCGACGCAGAACGACGACCACAGTCAGTCGCGACTGCTGCTCGGTGCCGATTTGCAACTTGGCAGCCGCCAGCGACTTCATGGCCGAGTCTTCGCCGAGGCACGCGACGCGCAGAGCTACGGACGCACGTTGCCTGGCGGGGCGCGACCACTCGATGCCGATCGGCATGACATGCAGAACCTCTTCGCCGATGTGGCGTACGGCTCCTCGTTCGTCCGTTTCGGGCGACAGGAGATCGCGCTCAATCGTGAGCGTCTGTTCGGGGTGCCAGACTGGGCGAATACCCGTCGCGGATCGCAGGGCACGCGCGTGCAGGTTGTGCATGGCGCGCTAGTCCTTGAAGCGATCGACGCGCGTCCCGTAATTGTGCGTCAAAGTGGAGTCAATCGCGCCGATAGCTCGGCACGTTTCAGGACGCTGTCAGTGGGCAGCGCGGCCAACGCCGCACCCGTGGCAGGCGGGCTGCCTGCCGTGTGGCAAGCCTACTGGTACGAACAAGCACTTGGCACAACAACTACCAGGACGCGGCGTCTCACCACCGGCGGCCGCACGATGTGGCAGTGGGGAACGACGCCGCGGGTTCGCGCATACTCATTTGAACTCGAGGGGGCATTGCAACAGGGTCACGTCGACACGCGAGCGCTTGACGGCTGGTTCTGGGTCGCCGAGTCGCAAGTGCAGTGGCGTGGGGCCCGTGGAGCTCCCACACTCGCCGTCGGCATTGAGGAAGCGAGTGGTGAGCGCACCTCAACCATCACGCGACAGGAAGCATTCGCCGTGCTGTATCCAGCAGCGCACGCGCACGGCGGTTTCGCCGACGTCATCGGACGCACCAACGCGCGCGAGTTGCATCTCTTTGGTACGTGGGATCCGTTTCGCGCGCTCGCCTTGCGCGCGGCGTGGTATCGCTTCGATCGTTTGCGCACGGACGACGGGATCTACACCAAGCAGAACACGCTTTTTCGCGCGGCGAGTGGATCGAACGATCGACACGCCGCCGACGAGATCGACGTGACTGGTGCATGGAAGGCGTCTCGGCACTGGCGCGTGGTCGCCGGTGGCGCGGTGGTGCTACCTGGAGCGTTTCTCAAAAACACGCCCGGTAGCGCGCGCACCGAGCATTGGGCATTTGCGGGGACGACGTTCACGTTTTGACCTCGAGCACCGTGGCTGACGCCGTTGCGTCCTCGGGCATCACCCTGCCGCACGGCGTCTGCACGTGTGCCGCTACTGGCGATCGCGTCGGATCCCGGTCCCGTACGCGGCGATGCCCGGAAGCGTGATCGGCAACTGCCCCGTGATCGGCGCCTTCCCCAGCATGGCTCTCGCCGCGGCGCGCTGCGAAAGCGTCCACGGGCTCCATGCAATCAGGTGGGCCTCGGTCTTGGGGAGTCCCAGCGCCAGATACGGATTGAGGAACGACACGAGTACGACTTTTGTCCCGGCGTTGCGCAGTCCGTTAATGAGCTCCGGCACGCCGCGAGTCGGCGCCATGGTCGAGGTGTTCGTGCCGGCACCAATGTAGCTGGACAGAATCACGACATCGGCGGCGCGCGCGATGTTCACGGCGTTCTCGACCGCAGCGGGCAACAACGACGGCTCCGGATTCGCGCGGTACGCGCCAGTTCCACCTGCCGCAGCACCAGCCGTGTTGTCAAACACCGTTTCCGGGCTCAGCGTGAGCGACAGCAACTGCGGATAGGCTGTCTTGAGCTCAGCATCAAACGTGCGACCCGCACTCAGATCGGCTCGCGGTGTGATGGTGATGCTGACCACCTTGCTTTGCGCCGGCAACCGTAGCGGCACGAGACTGAGTGAGTCGTACACCAGCGTGATCGCCTTTTCAGCGGCCACACGCGCCGGCGCAACATTCGCGCTCACACCGACTACGCTGCGTACGGCGGCAATGTCCACCAATCGATTTCGCGCGAGACCAAACTCATGCTTCGCCATGAGCAGTTTCTTCACCGACTCATTGATGCGCGCTTCCGGGAAACGACCTGCCGCCACTCCATCCATGACGGCCTGAATCGCTACCTTGGCATCAGTTGGCATTAATAGCACGTCATTTCCGGCGACGACCGCGCGCTGCGTCGCTTCAGCCATGGTCATGTTGCCCAACACGCCGTTCATGTCCAGTGCGTCAGTAATCAGTATACCCTGGAATCCCATGTCGCGACGCAGCATGTCGGTCATCACTCGTGCACTCAGCGTGGCCGCAGTGTGCGACGTGTCCAGTGCGGGCAGATCCCCGTGAAACGTCATGATCCCGCGCACGCCCGCCGCAATCGCATCGCGAAACGGTCGTAGCTCTACGCTGTCCAGGCGTGCCCGCGACACGGCGACCCGTGCGAGCTCAAGATGCGAGTTCTGCTCAGTGTCACCATGCCCTGGGAAGTGCTTGCCGGTAGCAATCATGCCGTTGTCCTGAATACCGCGCACGAGCGCCGCCCCCATTCGACCCACCAACGCGGCGTCCTCCCCGAACGAACGCGAACTGATGACCGGGTTCTTGGGATTGTTGTTCACGTCGAGCACCGGCGCGAACGCCATATGAATGCCCATGGCGCGCCCTTCGACCGCCGTCACGCGACCCATCTCATACGCGAGCGTGGTGTCACGCGTGGCACCAATCCCCATTTGGTACGGGAACGACGTCGCGCCGCCAAGCTCGATAGCGTTGGGCAGGAACCATCCGCCACGCGCGCGAAACGCCGCGCATGTTTCCAGATCGGCACCAATGAGCAATGGCAGCTTCGACGCACGTTGCAGGGCATTGTTCTTGGCGGCGATGTCCAGCGGACCACCAACTGACACGATGACACCACCCAACTCCTGCTCACGAATCAGTCGTTCGATGTTCAGGTAGGCGGGCGCGTCGATGGCCGTGTAGTCGCCGAGTGTCCACACCCACACCATCTGCGCGGCTTTCTGACGCAACGTGAGTGTAGCCAGCACGGAATCGGCCCAGCGCGCGTCGGCGGCGGGATTGGCTGCGACCGTTCGAGCGGCCGGAGTGGGTGCGTCCGGCGGCATAGCGACCGTCGAACCGCTGGACGCGCAGCCGAGGGAGAGCGCGACAGCGGCTGCGGACATCAAAGCCACGGCTCGCGCATTGAAATGGTTCACGTGCATACCGGAGAGAGGGAACGGCGTGCGACCCCTGTGAGGGTGGACTACCCAGCGCAATCAGCAATGGCCCGCGCGTTTCGACTACCGCTTGACGAACAACCGCTTCGGGATCATCACGTGCACTCCCATCGTGCCATCTACGAGCTGTGTGATGCGCACATCGCAGCCCGTGCTCACCAGCATGTACGCATCCTCGCGCGACATGCCTTTGACATCGGCGAGCAGACCAATCGCCTCGCGCACCGCCACTTTAGCCGCGATGGTCAGGCTGCTGTCCGTCCCCATCGCGATCCAGTGCGTGGCCGTCTCACCGCGCGGCCATGTCAGCTTCATGTCCTTCCGCACGATGAACTGAAAACGTCCACGCAGGGCGGTTTCGAGTGCCGTGATATCCACCTCGCCATCACCCTGCGCGGCATGCCCATCGCCTGCCTGGAACAGTGCACCGCGCACGTGCACCGGGATGTATAGAATGGTGCCGGCAACGAGTTCCTTGTTGTCGAGATTGCCCGCGTGAATGTCCGGTGGCGCACTATTCACGCGTCCGCGCGACGGTGGCGGCGCCACACCCATGCTGCCAAAGAACGGATTCAGCGGAATCTCAATGCCAAGCGAATCGGAGAAGTGCCCGATCATGCGCTTCACATCAAGCGGTACGATTCGGCTCTTGGACACACCGGGAAATGCCTCGGGCAGGAACCCGCTGCGCGGACCAAACGAGTTGCACGCAAAGGGAATTGCCAGATCTACTGTCTTGATGCGCACTTCCAGCACATCACCCGGTTCTGCGCCGTTCACGTAGACCGGCCCCGTCAGGATATGACCGCCCGGTCCGCGTCGGAGTGTCGAATCGCGCACCGCCGCGACGATCGCTCGGTACGCAGGTTCCACGGTACCCGTATCGACTCCCGGTTGCAGCAGCCGCGCGCCGCACGTCGACACCGCGGAAATCTCGACCTCGTCGCCCGAAGCAATGCGCAGCACCGGTGTAGACTCGGGATCGTATCCGCCATACACAACCGTCGTTGGTGTTGGCAGCAGCGTGTGTCGCGCGCCCACGGCATGCTCAGCCCAGAACGGACGCGCCGTGCTGCCGGATGGTGTCGGCGTTGACGTAGCCGCAGTGCGGCAACCAAGCGCCAACGCAAGCGGGGTGATAGCAACGAAGAGATATCTCATTGCAGGAAACTAACATTCCGTACAGCGGACGGGGCCGAGGCTCCCGGGTGGGGACCCTTCTGGGAATCGTACGGATTCAACGACGCGGATGCGGTCGCATCTAACGTCGTCGCTCAGAGATTATGGACCGAGCAACACCGCGGGCACCACCGCGATCCCATCCTTTCGCCGATACGCGATGGTGCCTGTTGTGATCACGACCAGGTCGAGCACGTCGTCGCCGAGCGCATCGCGCAGCCACAGGAGATGTCTGACATCGCGGTCGGTGACATCCGCGCCCAGCTTGACCTCCATGCCAACAATACGGTGGTCGCCGCGTTCGACAATGAGATCAACCTCCTGTCGTCCATCTCTGGTACGCAGGCGATCCAGAGGCGCTCTAACGCCGCGCGATACGCAAGCCCGGTCGTCTTGGCCGGTACGTGACCGTCGCCGGTCGACGCCGCTTCTCTGATCTTTTCGAATGATGTCGTGGTACCGGTTGCCGCCGCGTACGCCACCATCCATCGGCGCAGCATGTCTGGACGACGCACAGAATGCGCCCCGTCGGCCAAGTCGCGCTCAATGATCTGGCGAAGGTAGCCGTCGAGTTGGGCGCGGTGCGGGCGGGCGTTGTAGTGACGCAGTCCCGGAAATCCCAAGTGCACGATCTCGTGGGCGTAGTCACTCAGCTGAAATGAGGTGTTGCCTTCGATTGTACTGCGTGCTCCGGACATCAGTGACTGCAGACTTACCGTTGGCGCAGCGACGCCTCGCTCGCTCAGTGCCATCGGGCGCATCCGAAGCGTCACGATCCGAGCGGCGCCGGAGTGCATCGTCATTCGGAGCACGCCGTTGGAGGATGGCGGGGTGCGGTTCGTTTGAGACGGCAGCGGCGCAAATCATCCACTCTTCCGGGCCTCTTGCGGCGGAGTTCGCCGGCACCTACGACTATCCCGGCACCGTCTCGGCCGACAGCAGCTTTGTCACCGCGCCGGTCACGTTGACGTTCGACAATGGGCAACGATATCGCATGACGATCGCTGGGAAATTCAGCGCGCTCGGGTTCGACGCGGTGGTGACGTTGGACCGGACGACCGTCGCGTCGGGCGCGACCTGTCGATACAAGGTGCACTGGACCGGCACGAGAGTTAGTTCCGGCACGTGAGAACGCGGCGTGGCGACCCCTCGGTCCGTCACGCCGCGTCGCTCACCGTTCACAAGCTATGGCGTCCTGGGCGCCGGCACTTTGTGCTTCCAGAACTTGGGATCGGCAGTCACCCATTCCGGTGGCGGCACGCTCTGTTGCGGCGCGAAGGCGAAGAGATCTACCTGCGAGCTAACGACTGCGGCGGCAGTGTTCGCGGCCATCTTCTTCTGACCTTCGGGCCCGCCGAGTGCCGCAACGTAGGCCGGTGATGTGTGCGGAGCCGTGCTTGCGTCGATCTCGCCCAATAACTTGCGGGCGACAAAGACGAAGTACGTACCGACGGGCGCGCCCGACGCGGCTTGCCAGATAGAGTAGCCGTCCGAAAGTCCAGTCCTCTCGTGCGCCGCCCTGATCATCTTGCGGTTCTCCTCGTACTCGGCGGCATGGCCGGGTCGCACGGTGACGCGTGTGACCGAGAAATACCGACTCGCGGCGAGGTCAGCAGGTCGTCCAAAGCTGAGGTCCTCGCGAACGGTCAACAGCATGGCCCGGCCATCACTCAGGAAATCGCTCTCCCTCGCGCTGTATCGCCTGCCGATGGCGGTAAGCGCGGGACTCGCCTCGGTCGCCCGGTTCGCTGTCTCGAGCGCGGCCCAGTTCTCGAACGCGCTGATGTACCAGTTCTCAGGCGCGCCGCTCATGGCGCTCAGAGCGAGGTAGCCGGCTGGGGGCTTGGCACCAGCGACGGCGCGCGCCCACGCTTCCTCATTCAGGTCGTGCGCGACGTTCTTGCCTGCCTTCACCGTCTCGCGGTAGACCGAGAGGACGGTGTACGTGGGGGCCGGTGCCATGGCCTGTGCGCCGAGCATCGTCGGCGCGAGCGCGGCGAGGATCAGCGACAATCGATTGACGATCTGCTTCATGTTGCCTCTCGGTGTGGCGGGGGCAGGCGGCGGGCAGCGGTCCCGAGGAGTGGCTGTTGCTCGTCCCTGTGTCCCTCCAAAGGGTGCGTGGAACGGGTGATGTGCCGCGTTCGGCGCGCGAGTGCGCGCTGGGGTCGAAGGTACACGTCCGGGCGCTCGCCGCGATCGCGGCTCCGCGCTGGCAGTGCTGCACGCAGGGTCACGGTGGCCGGCGGACTCGGGCGCGGGACATCAGGTCCGCCTGGGTTTGAGGAGTGGCGTGCCGGAGCGTCCACGGTGGGTGACGCCTTGCACACGGGGTTCAATTCGCGTTAGCGTTTTCTTCCGTCTCTTGCAGGACTCGTACCTGTTGTAGCGATCGCCCCTCCCAGCCAGGAGCTCCAATGCCCGAAAGCGTGTACAAGGTCATCGAGATCGTCGGCACGAGCACCGCGTCATGGGAAAAGGCCGCGGCAGCCGCCGTATCTCGTGCGTCCAAGTCGTTGCGCGACCTTCGCGTCGCCGAGGTCACGCAGTTCGACATGACGCTCAAGGACGGCAAGGTCGAGACCTACCGCGTGAAGATGAAGGTCTCGTTCAAGTTCGAAGGCAAGTAGCGACCACTCGTCCGCTCGGCGCCGCACCAGCCGCATGAGCGCCTCGATCGCCGCTACCAACTGCTGATCCTGCCCCTTGCTCACCTTGTCGTACTCGTTCATCACGAGTACGTCGGGATCGGTCTGCCAGTTTTCCAGATTTCACTCGGCGTTCGCGTCCTTCACGCCGAGACCGGGCACACCTCAGCGAATGCCCCCCTGCACCGACTCCCAACCCGCGACGGTGCAGGTACCGGGTGTCGGCATACCGATGAGCGGACCGATCTCACTTCTGGTCCTTGTACGCATAGGCGTAGCCTCGAAGCCGGCGCTGCGGTTGTCCACCGTGTATTCGAAGAATCGACTGCCGCTCAGGAGCATCGCGAGATCGACAACAAGGTCGCCTCGCTGTCGGTGGCGCAGATGGAGGCCGCGCAGTGCGTGCGGACCTATAAGTCCCTGTCCGACGTGGAGCGCGCGTATCGCGCGCTCCAGACCGTGGATCTGCACGTGCGCCCAATTCACCATCGCACCGCCGATCGCGTCCGGGCGCACATTTTTCTGTGCGTGCTCGCCTACTATGTCGAGTGGCACCTGCGCGAGGCGTGGCGGGACCTGCTGTTTGCCGATCCCGATCAGGCGGCCAAGGCGACCCGCGATCCCGTCGCCCCCGCCGTCCGGTCGAAAGCGGCGCAGGCCAAGCCGAGTCCCCATACGCTGGACGACGGCACGCCGACGCACAGTTTCGCGACCTTACTGGCCGAACTTGCCACCATCGTGCGCAACACGTGCCGCACGCCGCACGCCGGGCCCGACGCGCC
>JANLVM010000956.1:0-5982 GCA_031364015.1 Gemmatimonadaceae bacterium | reverse complement strand
TGCGCCATACCCACCGCGAGACTCGGCGCCCCGCCCGTTCGCGACAGCAACGACGATTCGCCAACCGACTTGGCCAACGCATCCAACTGTTCGGGGGTCACCACGAAGCCCCAGTTCGCAATGGCGGCTGCAGCACTCGCTGCCGTGGTGCCAAGTGCCGCGACGGGCGCGTTAATCGCGAAGTACACGCCAGGCGTCAAGGCGCACGCGGCAATGAGCGCCATGATGGCCACCAGTGACTCGGTCAACATCGATCCGTAGCCGATGAATCGCGCATCGGTCTCGCGCCGCAACAGCTTGGGCGTCGTCCCCGAAGAAATCAGTGCATGGAATCCCGAGATCGCGCCGCACGCAATCGTCACGAATACAAACGGGAACAGCTTGCCCGCGAATACGGGACCGGTGCCGTCGATGAACTGCGTCACGGCCGGCATTTCCAACGGCGGCAGCGCAATGAGAATGCCAACGCCCAGTGCGAGCACGACGCCAATCTTGACGAACGCCGAGAGGTAGTCTCGGGGTGCCAGCAGCATCCACACCGGCAGCACCGATGCCGCGAACCCGTAGGCCATGATTAACAGTGACAGCGTCGTGGCACTGAGCGTGAACATCGGTGCCCATTCCGGTGAACCCGCGACCCACTGGCCGGCAAAGAGTGCGGCGAGGAGCAGCACCAGACCGATGGCTGTTGCTTCGAGCACTTTGCCTGGTCGCAGCCACCGCAGGTAGACACCCATCAACAACGCAATCGGAATCGTGAGTCCGATCGTCACCGTGCCCCACGGACTATCGCGCAGCGCATTCACCACGATCAGCGCCAGCACCGAAATCAGGATGATCATGATGCCGAGCACGGCGACGAGAGCCGTACCACCCGCCACCGGACCAATCTCCTCTTTCGCCATCTGTCCCAGCGATTTGCCATTGCGGCGGATCGACGACGCAAGAATCACGAAGTCCTGTACCGCGCCACCCAACACCACCCCCACCAAAATCCACAACGCGCCAGGGAGAAATCCGAACTGGGCCGCCAGGGTCGGTCCCACCAACGGACCCGGCCCGGCGATCGCCGCAAAATGGTGCCCAAACACAATCCACTTGTTGGTCGGGACAAAGTCGCGTCCATCATCCAGGCGCTCGGCGGGGGTTGCGCGTGTTGCGTCCAGCGCGAACACCTTGGTGGCGATGATCTTGCTATAGAAGCGATAGCCGATGAGATACGTGCAGACGGCGGCGGTGAGCAGCCACGCGGCGTTGACCTTCTCACCATTCGAGAGCGCCACGGTCGCAAGGGCACCAGCGCCAAGGACGGCGGTGGCAAGCCAGGGGAGGAGCCGGAGGAATCGGGACACGGCGAGGGCAGGTGGGGTAGAGGTGATTCATCGTGAGCCTCGGGAATCCACCGCGAGGAATCGGAACGGGTATGCGCTCCGGAGCAGACGATGTCAATGTCCGGCGGTGAACCTGTCAACGTTCATTGGAAATGTCCGGCGATGAACCCAGCCCACTCGGCGCTTCACCCGGCGTGTTTCGGCGACGATCTTTCCCCGATGTCTATCCCCGTAACGCTCATCCCTGGCGACGGCATCGGCCCCAGTATCGCCGACGCCACCGTCCGCATTCTGGCCGCAGCAGGCGCCGACATTGAATGGGACCGGCAGGTGGCTGGAATGGCAGGCGTGGCACGGTGGAACGATCCCATTCCTGATTCCACACTCGATTCCATCAGGCGCACGCGTGTGGCGCTCAAGGGACCGCTTGAGACGCCAGTGGGCGATGGGTTCCGCTCAATCAACGTCGCGCTGCGGAAAACGTTCGACCTGTATGCGAATGTGCGCCCTGCGCATACCATCATTCCAGGTCGGTTCAATAACATCGACATCGTGTTGGTTCGCGAAAACACAGAAGGGCTCTATATCGGCGTCGAGCACTATGTGCGTATCGGTGACGACCCCAAAGCCGCCGCCGAGTCGGTGGCGATCATAACGCGCTACGGCTCGGAACGCATCGTCCGCTATGCATTCGAGTATGCGCTCGCGCACAACCGGAAAAAGGTCACGCTCGTCCACAAGGCGAACATCCTCAAATTCTCGCAGGGATTGTTCCTCGATGTGGGCCGCATGGTCGCTCGCGAGTACGAAGGGCGCGTCGGGTTCGAAGAACGCATCATCGATGCGATGGCGATGCATCTGGTGATGCGTCCGGAGGTGTTCGATGTTATCGTGACGACCAATCTGTTCGGTGACATTCTGTCCGACGAAATCGCAGGCCTCGTCGGGGGCTTGGGGTTGGCACCGGGCGCGAACATCGGCACCAGCGCGGCCATCTTTGAAGCGGTGCATGGTACGGCGCCCGACATCACGGGCCAGAACATTGCGAATCCTGGTGCCCTGATTCTTGCCGCCTGCATGATGCTTGATCATCTCGGTGACCGCGATCGGGCCGCGCGTATCAGAACGTCGTTCGAGACGACGTTGCGCGAAGGGAAGACGCTCACGCGCGATCTGGGCGGCACGGCCGGCACCGACGAGTTCACGAACGCCGTGATCGCACGACTCGGATGACTAACGCGCCGTCGCGCGCGGGGCCTGCGGATCGCACGCCGCGGCGTGTGCTCCACATCTCGGATATCCACTGCGGCAGGCCGTTCGTGGCCGAACACGTCGCCGCCGCTCAAGCCTTGGCTGCACAACTGCCCTTCGACGCCATTGTGATCTCCGGTGACATGTCGCAGCGCGCACGCGAGTTGGAGTTCCGGCGCGCGCGCGACATTTTGAACCGCTTCCGGGCTATCGCGCCCACACTCATCGTGCCAGGCAATCATGACACCGCGTGGTGGCACGCCCCGTTCGGCATGGGTGATACGACGCGACTGCATCAGCGCTATCGCGAGTTCATCGACACCGATCTCGAGCCGACCTTACGACTTCCTGGGCTGTCTATCGTCGGCCTCAACTCAGCGCCCGGCATGGGATCGTCGGCGTTTACCTGGTATCCGCGCGATTGGCGCGTGAAGGGCGGTCTGAGCGTCGCCCAACTGGACGACGCGCGTGCGCGTCTCGCCGCGAGTCCGGGGGAAGACCTGCGCATATTGGTCGTGCATCACAATGTCGTGCGCGGACGACTCTCGAATCGCTGGGGGCTCGCGCGTCCCGAGTTCACTCTCGATGCACTCGCCGCCATGTCGCCCCACGTGGTGTGCTGCGGTCACGATCACGAGGAGCGCGTAGACGTGGTGGCGCGCAAGACTGGTCGGTTTATCGTGAGCACGGCCAACACGCTGTCCGATCGGATGCGTCACCATCGCGCGTCGTCGCTCAACGTCATCGAGTGTGACAGCGCCAGCGTCACGGTGACCGCGTGGGTGTATCAGGACCGGGCATTCATACCCGGTCCGATGACCGCGACCATGATCCGATGATTGCCCTTGACCGGCGCAATACCGACAGTAATTAGTACGGAGAGAAATAGCCCGCCAGTCGGGCAGGAGAGGCTCACCATGACTACTCAGGCACTCCTCGGCCTGCACCACGTCACGCTGGTCGCCAGCAACGCCCAGCAAACCGTTGCTTTTTATACGAAGGTGCTCGGACTACGGTTGATCAAGACCACCGTCAATTTTGATGATCCGGGCAGTTATCACCTTTATTTTGCCGACGACACCGGGACTGCTGGTACGGTCGTCACGTTCTTCGAATGGCCGCGCGCGCCGAAAGGGCGTCCCGGTATTGGTGGAACGCATCATGTCGCCCTGCGCGTAGCCGACGGCGACGCACTTTTACGATGGAAGCGCCGACTGCGCGATCTCGGTGTCGCGGTGAAGGGTCCGTACGATCGCCACTACTTCAGCTCCATTTACTTTCGCGACCCCGACGGCGTGATCCTCGAGATTGCGACCGACGGTCCCGGTATGCTCATCGACGAGAGCGCCGAGATCGTCCAACGTACGCCACCACAGGAACTGGTTCGCGGGCATCGTGATGAGGCGGCGATCGCGGCGATCGCGTGGTCCGAACCGGTGCCGGTCATCGATGACGCGATGCGGCTCACGCGCGGGATGCATCATCTCACCGCTATGACCGCGAACGTCGAGCGCACCGATGAATTCCTGCGCGGTGTACTAGGCCTTTCGCTGGTCAAGAAGACGGAAAACTTCGACGATCCCGGAACTCGGCATTGGTCGTGGGGCTCGCCCGATGCGCGGCCGGGTTCACTGGTGACGTATCTCGAGAAAGATCCGGCGAAGGAACGCCGTTCGCAAATGGGAACCGGGCAGGGGCACCACTACGCCCTCGCGGTGGCCGACGAACTCACACAGCTCGCGTACCGCGAGAAACTGCTCGACGCCAACCTGCCGGTGTCCGAGGTGATGGACCGTGTCTACTTCAAGAGCATTTATACGCGCGATCCCGACGGGCATATTGTGGAGATCGCGACGATGGGTCCGGGCTTTCTGGTTGATGAACCCGTAGAGACCGCCGGCACGACGTTGCAACTGCCCTGGTGGTTGGAGTCGCATCGTAAAGAGATTTCCATGAAACTTGAGCCGCTACACTGAAGCCCCCCATCGCATTTATGAACTCAGATACTGATCACGTAGGGCAGGTAGCGCTCGTCAGTGGCGTACCCCTTGCGCAGGCACATTACGCACTCGTGCTCGTGCACGGGCGAGGGGGCACCGCCGACGGCATGCTGCCGATCGCGCGCACGGCGGGTGCCATCGACGCTGCCCTCATCGCGCCCCGCGCGGTGGGCGGCACCTGGTATCCGAACCGCTTTCTCGACGCGATGGCGTCGAACGAGCCGTACCTCTCGTCGGCGCTGAAATCGGTGCACCGTGCCATCGGCGACGCCAGCGCGGCTGGTATTCCCAGTGAGCGCATCATCCTCGTGGGCTTCTCCCAGGGCGCCTGTCTCGCGCTTGAATACGCGGCGCGAAACGCGAGACGGTTTGGAGGCATCGCCGCGCTGGCGGGCGCGTTAATTGGCAGCGAACAAGACGTGCGACACGACGCGGGCGAATTTGCAGGGACGCCGATTCTCCTCGCCTGCGGTGACGCCGACGATCACATTCCTGCGGCCCGCGTTCGCTCGTCCGCGACGCTGCTGGCGACGCAAGGCGCTGTTGTCGACCTGCGCATTTACCCCGGCATCACGCACACGATTGTTGGCGACCAACTCGACGCCTTGCGTGCCATGATCGACGTCGTGCGCGGTCACCCTATCTCCGAGTGACGAGTCCGCGCGCACTGAGTGATCGGGCCCTTCACCAATTGTTGGGATGGAGCGCGTTCGCGCTGATCGCCGCCGAGTTTGCGCTCATCCCGATGCGCACGAGGGTCTGGTTTCCTGACTGGTCGGGCACCATCAAACCGTTTGCCTGGTGGGCTATCGGCTTGGCCGTGCTGTGGGTGGTCGTGCCCGCTGTGCTCATGCGACGCGCGGGGGCGCTGCCATTTTCCGTGGCTCTCCCCAAGACCGGCCGCGGCCTCGCGATGTATGGCGGACTGATCGCGCTCATGATTCCGGCCCTGCTCATTGCCAGTCAGCGTCCGGATTTCCTGAACACGTATCCGCTGCTACATCCCGCGCCGCCCCTGGTGTGGAGCGGGGGACTGCTGTTGGTCTATTGGCTCTGCTATGGCGGTATCCTCTTCAGCACCGAGTTTTTCTTCCGCGGCGTGCTGCTGTTCGGACTCGAGTCTCGACTCGGTATGGCGGCAGTGGGTGTGAGTGTGCTGCCGTACTGCCTCATCCACGTGCACAAGCCGTTACTGGAAGCTTTTGGCTCCATTGTCGCGGGCTATGTGCTTGGGTATCTCGCGCTCCGTACGCGCAGCATTGGTGGCGGCGTGTTGGTGCACTGCGCGGTCGCGTTCGGCATGGATACCATGGCGCTGCTCCGGAACGGCACATGGCCGACGGTGTTTTTGCCATGAACACTGTGACGGAAGCCCGCGCTTGATCGCCGACGCGCTCCGG
>JANLVM010000939.1:0-1505 GCA_031364015.1 Gemmatimonadaceae bacterium | reverse complement strand
GATGGACAATTACATCAGGCTCGTCTTTGACGTTCTCGCGTTCACATCAGTGATCGTGTTGATCGTCTTAGGCCTGGGCGTCATCGCGAGCATGATGGGAATCTTCAATTTCGCCCACGGCGAATTCGTGCTGCTCGGAGCCTACACATTGTTCCTGTTCCAGGACAACGGCCTGCCGACCTGGGCCGGGCTGATCGCGGCGCCGATCGTGGTGGCGCTGGTGGGCCTGCTGCTGGAAGCGTTGATCATCCGGCGTTTTTACGCCGCACCGATCATCGCCATGTTGGGCACCTTCGCCATCGGGTTGGTGATTCGCGAAGTGATCCGCGGTTTCCTGGGCGGGCACTACAAGTCCATCGAGGAACCCATCGCCGGCGCGCTTACCGTCGGCGGGCTGCATTTTTCGATGTGGCGCACGACCATCATCATTACGACACTGATCGTCATCGGCGCGAGTTGGGCGTTCCTCACCAGGACCTCGTTGGGGCTGCGCATCCGGGGCTCGCTCGAGAATCCAATGCTTGCTCGCGCTTGCGGGATCTCGACCACGAGCCTGTACGCGCTCACCTTTGCCTTCGGCTCGGCGCTCGCCGGTTTGGCCGGCGCGCTCATCGTCCCGCTGTATCAGTTGTCCGCCGACATCGGAACCCGGTTCCTCGTTCAAGGGTTTCTGTCGGTCATGTTGGGCGGTGTCGGAACGTTCGTGGGCCCCGTCCTGGGTGCATCGGCTGTCGGCGTCATGGCTTCCGGTCTGCCCTGGGTCGTGCCCCCGGTCGTTGCAGATCCACTCGTTTTCCTGATTGCCTTGGTAATTGTGAAAGTTCGGCCGCAAGGCTTCATCACCCACGGGAGACTTTGAAATGACTCAATCCAGGTTTTTCGATTCGAAGCGGGCCACCGCAATTCACAACGCAGCCACACGCGGTGGGCGTCGCCGGTTCCTGAGCGGAACCAGCGCACTGGCCGCCTCCGGCTGGGTGGCGGGTGTGGCCGGTGGCTGGCTGCTCAAGCCGGGCTTCGCGCATGCGGCGGGGCCGATCAAGATGGGCATCGCCACCGACATCACGGGTGCCATCGCTCCTTCGGGCAATGCCAACTGGCAGGTTGCCCAGTTCGCAGTCGAGCAGATCAACAAGGGCGGCGGCATACTGGGCCGGCCGATCGAACTGTATCTTGAGGACACCGCCTCCGACCCGAAGATCGCGGTCGGCAACGTTCGCAAGCTGATCCAGGACCGCAAGGTCGACGTGATCCTGGGCGGGATCACCAGCGCGATGCGTCAAGCCATCAAGGACCCCATCGTCAACCGCGGCAAGACCCTCTACATCTACCCGCAGCTTTACGAAGGCCAGGAGTGCACTCCGTTCTTGTTCAATACGGGACCGACACCCGCTCAGCAATGCGATGAGCTGATCCCCTATCTGATCAAGACGCTGGGCAAGAAGCGCTTCGCGATGCCCTCGGCGAACTACGTGTGGCCGCAATTGCTCAACAAGTACGCGCGC
>JANLVM010000972.1:0-2822 GCA_031364015.1 Gemmatimonadaceae bacterium | reverse complement strand
GGCGTTCACGTCGATCACCTCGATGGTGCGGTTGGCGCGCACAAAGTAGATCGACCGGCCATCGTCGCTCCACGCATGGGAATCCACGTAGCCGTCCACCACGACAGTTGGGTAGCGGTCGGCGAGCGCGGTGGTGAGGCGGGTGAGAAGATCGCTCATGCGGGGGAAAGAGGGTGCGTCAATCTGCCGCGCATGCGGGGGGAGGGCCAGCGGACGATGGGGCATACGGCGCAACGTCTGGCGCGGCCTCCATCGCCGCAGTAGTCTCCTTCTTATTGGACTACCGAAAGCGGGATGTCCGAAGACGAAATACTTTCGGACTTCCGCGACTTGGAACGCGATGACTGGACGCGCCGACGCATCGTGCGCTGCCGGAAGGGGCTCACCAGAACGAGCCGCTATCGCCTTCCCAGTGCCTCATCAAAATACGCCGCAACGTCGATGCAGAGCGCATCACGCGCGCCATCCGGTCGCCACTCCAACCCCGCGTCGGCGACAAGATCCGCCGCGTTGCGGCGCACCACGTGCACGCTGCGGCTCCAGCGGTCGACCATCCAATACTCCGCGACGCCAATGCGCAGATAGAACCCGCGCTTCTGTTCGTCGTCGCGCCGGCGGGTCGTACGCGAGAGGATCTCCACGACCAACGACGGCGTCGGCATCTCGGCCCACGTCATCGGCAGCGTCGGTGTCGCGGGACGCACCATCAGATCCGGCTCCACCTCGGAGCCGCCGCTACGAACCACGGCGCGCGGTGTGTAGAGATTGCCGAGGCGTTCCGCACGCACGTACGGCACGAGGATTGTGAGCAATACCGAGGCGAGCCGCTCATGTGTCGGCGAAGGCGCCGGCGTCACGAACAACTCCCCGTCAACAAGTTCGTACTTGTTGCCGTCGTCTGGCAGCCGATCAAGCTCGGCCAGGGTCCAAGCACTCGTCGAAAGCGCCATGAGCATCTTCCGTATTTCCTCGGCGATTGGGGTCGCGTGCGCATGGGGTGAAGATGCGCACACTCGCCGAAATATCCGTCACCATTTTCGCTCGCCCCGTACCTCCACATCGCCCCCACCGGACGCTACGCTCGGCGTGGGCGCCGAGTCAATACGGTCGCGCTGGCGATTCAGGCTCAGATTCGTTCCACTCGTCGCAGCCACGAATCGCTCCGGTGCCGCGCTGGCGGACGTGCCGCCATTTCTTCCGGCGTACGCAGCTGTGCCACCACATCGTACCGGACGGTCTTGGCGCGAGTGGTCTTCTTCGACGCTGCGGGTTTGCGCATGATGGACTATCGGTCACGCGGACTTGTCGCGCCCTGGGCACGGGTCGGACGCCCTGACCGCGCGCTTGATCGCGCGATCGCGGTCACGCAATCGCTCCAGGATTTGCAATTTTTCCGCGATTGGCTTTGCGGCTGCGGTGGCCCGGGCCGCACGCTTCGCGCGGAGCACCTCATCGATGGAGAATCTCACGGTTCATCCTCCATCAGCGCCACAAAGCGTGCCCACTTGTCCGTCAATCCAAAGCGCTCCATCAGGACGTCGAATCGCGATCGATCAAAGGTCTCGGAGGCGAGGAACTGCGTCAGTCGGATCTTGTCCTTCATCCGTCCAGTCTCCAGGGCGATCGCCGCCAAGTGCTCCTGCGAGAGAACCGCGACGGGTTGTCCATCAACGGTCATTTGCACTGCATGTGCGAGCGCATCATCTACGAGGGGCGTTGTGGCTGGAAGGAACTGCACCGGCCAGTCGGCGATGAGCAGATGCTCATCCTGAACGATGGCGCCACGTTGAGTGAAGTACTGGTAAATGGGCGCCAGCGACACGAGCAGCGGTGCGGGCTCCCTGAACACAACAAAGACATCGACGTCTTGTGTGGAGCTGGGTTCAATGTAGAACGTCGCGCCGACCGCGCCGCCAATGGCGTAGCGTTCGATGATGCCGTCTGCGAGAGCGGCTTCCAGCTCGCCAAAGATGTTCTGCAACGCCATCAGCCATTCCTCCCGTCGATTCGACCTTCCGTGGCGGTCGTCATCGCTGACGACACGGCATGAATGTGCATCGCCTTGCTCATCGCGGCACCGGTTTCCCGAGCCGGTCCCCTATCTCGCCCACGAACGCCAGCGCCGAGCGGAAAGGGCCTTCGGCGACGTCCAGGAAGAACGGATTGCCTTCGGTCGCGGTGCACCACGCCTTGCGCGTGCGCGTACGCCAACGCATCGGCGACTTGCGCCGCGAGGCGCAGCGCGTCGCCCAATGGCAGCTGGCCCTCTCTCGCCATGCGGTCACGCAACGACTCACCGTCCACGAATGGCATCACGTAATACAGCAGCCCGTCGGCGTCGCCGGAGTCGATCAGCATCGAGATGTTCGGATACTCGAGCTGCGCGGCGATCTTGATCTCGCGCAGGACGCGCTCAGGGCCCAAGGCCTGCGCCAACTCGGCGCGCAACACAGTGAGCGCGACACGCCGGTCGTGCGTCGCATCGTGTGCGAGGTACACCGTCACCATGCCACCGGCGCCGAGTTCGCGTTCGATGGTGTAGCGGCCCGCGAGGGTCGTGTTGAGGCGGTCGACGATGGAGGTCAGGCGCGGGTCCGGACTAAAGTCATTCCACAGCTCGAAGCTGACGACGACCGCATGTTTGGAGAAGCCGTCGGTAATATGCGTGAAAAACGTCGTCACGGCCCGTCCGAGCACGAGGCCGGACTTCGCGGGGACACCGTTGACGCGGTCTCGGTCGGCGCGTCACGGTCTCTTTAGGCTAGGGCCAATACGGTTCAGTTATGGGTCTTTTGACCATACCACGTGGGCGTCTGTTGGAG
>JANLVM010000895.1:0-3458 GCA_031364015.1 Gemmatimonadaceae bacterium | reverse complement strand
ACCACCACGCGCGAATCCTCGGCCACCGCGAGCAACAGTTGCGCCACGCCCTCGTGCAGCAGCGAACCGTCGTTCGCGAGCGCGCGCATCGGCTCCGGCAGGGAGGGGTAGCTACGACGCATTTCCGGAACGATGCGCGCTACTTCCGACAACCACGCGCCATCCGTGCCTCCAGCCCCGGGCGCGTCGATCGCACCCCGCAGAATCTGCAACATCGGGCCGAACGGGGTGTCGAGTCCGGACTCGAACGCCCGTCCCGTCAGCACCACCGCATCGCGCGTCGAGACGAAGCGCGCGAAGTCATCGACCAAGCGTGTCTTGCCGGTGCCCGCCTCCCCGTCAATACACACAACGCCGCCCTCGCCGTCAGCCAGCGCCTGCCACGCCCGAAGCAACGCCTCCCACTCGCTGGTGCGCCCCACCATCGGCGCCGCAAACGACGGCAGTGGCGTAACGCGCGACGACACCCCGGCCGACCCTCGACCTTTCGGTGAACGCGCTATTCGGTCGGCCAGTTCTCGCAGAGCGCGGCTAGGCGGTGCGTCTTCATCGCGGGCCCGACGCGCCCGAAATGCATGGAAGACCGCGAGTGCCGCATCGCCTTCGCCCCGTCGTTGCAGGACCTCCATCTGCAGCTGGACCGCGTCCTCGGAATGTGGGTCAAGCTGCTGCCATCGTTGGGCCAGCGAGAGTGCGCGCAACAAATCGTTACGTGATGACGCGGCGCGGGCCGCGGCAATCAGGGCTCGACGATACTGCAACCGCAGCGACTGCCCGGTACGCTCGGCCCACTCCTCGAATGGAGGCGCGTCGCGGATCGCGAGGCCGTCGAGAAAGCGCGGAACGTCGATGTCGATGGCAGCTTCGTCGCCTCGCTCCGTCTTGGCCAGGAAGTCCGCTACGTCAGTCGACACCGTGTTGCGCAGGGCGACGGTGGCTCGATCGACCTCGAGGTGATCTCCGAGTAGCGACCTGAGCATTTTGATCGATTGCCGAAGCGACGCGCGGGCCTTGTCCGACGTGGATTCGCCCCATAAGAAACTGCTGAGTTCGTCTCGCGAGTGCGCACCGGGCTCGAGCGACAGATACGCCAGCAGCGCCAGCGCCTTTGCCGACGATAGCGACGCCAGCTCCGGATGATCCGTCTCGAGTCGAACGATTCCACAGAGCTGAAGACGCATTCGGTCGCGACGGTGAAAGCGGTTAGAAACCGAGGCCCCTGTGCGCGAGCAAACGTACCGGTCATTCACAACGGCCGACAGACCCTTCACGATTCTTTCACGATCGCCACGTACTGTCGCTCCACACGATCGCTGCGCGTCTCTTTCCCGAGACGCCAACCCCCCTACCGGAGCCTGACTCATGAGCCAGAACGACAAAAACCAGGACATCGTCCGCATTGACCTCACGGATGTGCAGAGGGCACAGGTGAAGGATGTGACGGGCAAGGACGCCGAGGCCATCGAGCTTGACGCACAGTCGCTGGAAGAGCGCATCGCGCCGCGCGCGGTCATCGACGTCGAGTAGCACGGACCAGCGCGGGTTTACGAACCCGCGCGGTACTCACGAAGGACCGGACGGTGGCACTGTCCGGTCCTTCGTACGTCAGGGATCTGGCGCGGGCTGGTTGTGAGGACGAACGATGCGCGTCAAGTTCTTCCGCCGAGCCGTTCGCTTCTCGCTGCCATCGACCCTGTGGAGACCCACCCCCCTCCGTTAGCCGAGCCCGCCGCACATTCGGCGGAGCGCATGCGCGACCTCGTGCGCGCCGCGCTAGCGATGGCCGGCGAGCTGGACCAGCGCAACCTGCTTGTTGAAGCACTGTCCGCGGCCCAACGACTGCTGAAGGCGGACGGGGCCTCGTTCTGGGCACCGGGCGACGAGCAGGCCACGTGCCAGTTGGCGACCGGATCGGGCGCCGATGCGCTGCGTGAAACCCGCGTGCCGCTGTCGGCTCTGCTCGAGGATGGCGCGCCCGCGCGCGCGTTGTGCGTGCCCATCCTGTCAGGCGGGCGCACGGTCGGATACCTGCGTGTGGCGCGCACCGAGGCCACGCGTACCGGGGCAGAGTCGTTTGATGACCAGGATCGCGACGTTCTGACACTGCTCGCCGAAAGCACCGCGGCGGCATTGAGGTTGGCCGGACGCATGAAGGCGGCCGATCGTTCGAGCGACCTGAAGCTGATCCAGGAGCTCAGTCGCGAAATCGGTTCGTCGCTGGACCTTGATCGCGTCTTGCGAACCGCGGTGAACATTGCTGCACGTGCCCTCACGTTCGATCTGGGCGCGTTGGCATTGTACGAAGGGGGCAAGTGCGACGTGCGTGCGGTTGCCGGCGCATCGGCGGTCGACTCCGGCACCGAAGAAATGCAGGATCTGGCATTCCGAGCCGCTTGGGCCGCGGGCACCGGCGAGATGTTTTACCTCTCCGATCGGGAAGCGCCGTCGACGGATACCGAGCGGATCTTCCTGCAGTTCTTCGACGGCGAACTGGCAAAGATCCAGATGTCGAGCGGACTGTACCTGCCGCTCCGCGACGAAGAAGGGATCGTGGGGATCCTGCTGTTCGAGGCAAAGCGAGCCGAGTTTGCCAGTGAGCGCGAGCGAGACATCGCGATGATCCTGGCCAATCTTGCCACGGTGGCGATTCGCAATGCGAAGCTCTACAGCCAGGTGCCATTGGCCGAAGCATTGGGCGCCATCAGTGCCAAACGCGCCGCGTTTTTTTCCATTCCCAAACGCAAACGCAACACGGCGCTGCTGGTTGGCGTTGCCGTCCTGGCGGCGCTCACGCTGATCCGCTGGCCACTGCGCGTAGTGGCGGCCGCGCCGGTGCTGCAGCCGTGGGCGCTGGCGGACGTCAGGCCGATGGTCGCGGGCACGGTCGATCGCGTCTACGTGCGAGAGGGTCAGGTGGTGTCGCCGGGTGATCCGGTCGCGCAGCTGCGCGATGTCGAGGCGCGCGCGGCGCGCGCGAGCGCGGAAGCGACCAGGCAGGCGGCCGCACGCCTTGCCGCCGCCGCGGCCAGTCGCGGTGACGCGGCCGGGCAGCGGCTGCAACGTCTGCTCGAGGCATCGGCCCGCGCCGAACTGGCACTGCGCGACGAGGAGCTCTCGACCCTCACACTGCGGGCCCCGGCAGGCGGACAGGTGCTGTCTACGCGACCGGAGCTCAAACTCGACGCCCGGCTGCAAGCGGGCGAAGTATTTGTGCAACTCGGCCGCACCGACACACTGGACCTGGTGTTCGGAGTCGACCAGCAGGACATCGATCGGGTGCGCGTGGGCAACGAGGTACGCCTGCGCGTGGACGCGCTGCCGCAACGCACCGTTAGTGGTCGTGTGCTGATGGTCGGGGCACTTCCCGTCGCCGGCGATACCGCCGTGCGCTATCCCGTCCGCGCGGCCGTCGCGAACAGCGACGGATTGCTCAAGCCCGGCATGCGCGCGCACGCGCG
>JANLVM010000865.1:0-1535 GCA_031364015.1 Gemmatimonadaceae bacterium | reverse complement strand
AGCCCCGAGTCCCGAGTCCCGCAACCCGCCGTAGCTGCTGCCCCAGATCCCCATGCGCTGGCCGTCCACGTACGGCAGGGCCTTCAATCCGTCAACCACGGCCTGCAGATCGTCCAGATCCTTGCCGCCGTAATCCATCAGGAACGCCTCGCGGAAGCGGCGGCCGTAGCCGACGCTGCCGCGCATGTCGACCTGCACCACGATATAGCCCTGCTGCACCAGATACTGCTGCAGCGTGCCGGTCAGTCCGCCCCAGCGGTTGCGCACGGTGTTCGAAGAGACCGGACCGAAGATCACGGGATGCCGCGTCGTGCGATCGAGACTCGCGGGCTCGAGGATGCGCGCATGCACCTCGACGCCGTCAACGCGGTTCGTGAGCGTCTGGTAGCGCGCACGCACCCAACGCTGGGCCGCGAACTCCGGCGACGGCGAGGTCGTCACGCGCGTGAGCATGGCACCCGGCCGCGCCTCGCCCACGAGCAGTTCCGGCGGGGTGACGTCGTCGGACCAGAGCGAGGCGAGATGACGTCCGTTGGGCGAGAGCACCGGCACATGCACGCCCGGCAACGACGTCAGGGCCACCGGCGTTCGGTCGCCCGCGGCCAGCCGGTAGACGTGCCGCTCGTAGGGACCGCCGCCCGTGCCCGTGAAGTAGAGCGCCTGCGTGCCCGGGTGCGCGATGAGCGTGGCGGCGCCGCGTTCCCCCGCCACGTCCCAGGTGTCGGGGGTGAGTGCCATCGGCGCGGGCGCCTGGGCATCGGGATCGATCACGAACACCTGATCGATGAGCAGACGGCCCGAGGGCGACCACTGGACGTCGCTGATGCCGCGCCGGCCCGGGGCCTCGAGCGCGATCGGCGCGATGGCGCGGGTGCCCACGCGCAGCAGCGACAGCGTGCGCCGCTCGTGCTCGTCACCGGGATAGCCGCGGCGCACCTGGCTCTCAATGGTCTCGGCGCCGAGGTACGAGGGAAACGGCACGGCGCGCAGATGGCGCCGGTCGGACGCGTGGAACACGATTGACTGTCCGTCGGGCGCCCACGCATAGGGCAGCCAGTCGGCGCCCCACACACCGGTGCCCACTTCGCGGTCCAGCGTGTTGTAGCTGCCGAGCGGCACTTTGGCGATGCCGGGCACGCCGAAGACGTTTACCCTGATCGCTCCGGCCGTAGGGATGACATCGCCGGTGACGATGATCTCCGCGCCGGTGAGCGTGGAGCCGATGGAGCCGCCGATGGTCGTGCCGAGGCCGGCGTTCAAAGTCAGCGTGCCGATGGTCAGCGGCGCATTGGCGACAGCGTGATACTCAAAGCCTGCGCCGGTCGCGACGGTGACCGCCGCGGCAGGGGCGAGCGTCGTCGCTTTCCCCGCGATGAAGGTGCCGCCGGTGACGTTGATGGTCGTGCTCGTAAGGCTGCCGGTGACATTGAGCGTTCCGCCCGTCACCGTCGTGGTGCCGGTGTAGACATTCGCTCCGGCGAGTTTGAGCGTGCCGCCGGTGTTCTTGGTAAAACTCCCGCCGATGGGCAAAGTGC
>JANLVM010000779.1:0-5067 GCA_031364015.1 Gemmatimonadaceae bacterium | reverse complement strand
TTCGAACGCGCGACCCGCGAGTGCAGCACGTCGCCCACGATGCAGATGCGACGGCCGGCAAGGTCGCCGAGACGTTCGCGCAACGTCAGCAGGTCCAGCAATCCCTGCGTCGGATGTTCGTTCGTGCCATCACCGGCATTGATCACATTCGACTCGATGCGTTCGGCCAGAAACTGTGCCGCCCCCGACGCCGGGTGTCGGATGACCACCATATCGATCTTCATGGCCTCGAGGTTGCGCGCCGTATCGACCAGGGTCTCCCCTTTTGCCACGCTCGATCCGGCCACGGCGACATTGACGGTGTCCGCGCTCAGACGCTTTTCCGCAAACTCGAATGAAATGCGCGTGCGTGTCGATGCTTCGAAGAACAGATTGACGATGGTCATGCCGCGCAACGTCGGCACTTTCTTGATTTGTCGCTCGGAGATCTCGCGGAACGGCACGGCAGTATCCAGTACCAGGCGAATCTGCTCTGCAGAGAGCGGTGCCAGGCCGAGCAGATCCTTGCCCAAAGGGCCGATCACTGCTCAGACCTCATCGCGCGCGGCGATCACCACTTCGTCGCGACCGTCCAACTCGTCGACGAAGACATCCACGCGCTCCTCTCCCGCCACGGTCACCGTGCGCCCGACGATGTCGGCGTGAATAGGCAGCTCGCGTCCGCCCCGATCGATGAGCACTGCCAGCGCGATGCGTGCCGGGCGCCCGAAGTCGGCCAGTTCGTCGAGCGCCGCACGGACGGTTCGGCCGGTGTACAGCACATCGTCGACGATCACCACCTTTTGCCCGTCCAACGTCCACGGAAGATGGGTCGCGCCAACCACCGGTCGCGGTCCCACCGTCTGCAAATCGTCGCGGTACAGGGTGATGTCGAGGGCACCGCGAGGTACGGTCACGCCTTCGCGCTCCTCAATGATGCGCCCCAGGCGCTCTGCGAGCTGAACGCCTCGCCGCTGGATGCCAATGAGAATCAACCCATCGGTACCGGCGTTGTGCTCAAGGATTTGATCGGCCATGCGACGCAGCGTGCGGTCGAGCGCACGCGCGTCCATTACGGTTGAGGGCTTCTTGGACATGACCGGAGAATATACCGGTCAGCAACGCCGACGCGTACCGCTTCTCAGTCTCTCGCGGTCAGTGCGTACTTGCGACTACCACTCGTGGTGACTGCGCGGGGGTTCCTGCTTGACGGGCCGTGCGGGCCACAATCCCGGCAGCGGGGAGAGATGGCGCGCCGCAGCGCGGGCGGCCCGTAATCGCGTTTTGTCGACGGCGGGGAGTGTTTCGGTGGCCGCGTACATGGCGATATCGCGTGCGGCATCGAGCGTCGCGTGGGCGAAGCCGTGGCACCAGTCGGGTCCATAGGGATGCCCTTCGGCTCGTTCATCGACCCCGCGACCGAATGCGAGGCACTTCTCAGCCGCTTCGCGCAGCGATCGGCTGGACGCGAGATGTGCTACCACCACGTGGAATCCATCGCGTCGACCCATCTGGAACGACGAGGACCGCGACGGCTCACCGATAAACGGCTCGACCACACCAGACGCAATCCCCGTGAGCAGCACGCACTGCTGCGAGAAGTAGGCACGCACCGGGTCGACCGGTGGCTCTTCGAGGATTCTGGACATGGCGGTTCCCGATACATACGTGGAGGTGGTTCGCCGAGTGCGAAACCCATCCACTCTCCAATTAGGGCAAGGCGCGTGCCGCTTCCTGGTGCGGTGATTGCCTAGGAACACGTGCCCTCGGAACCGAGAATCGTGGCCTCCGGTCCACTGCGTGTGGGGACTGAGCACCACACCTCGACGACTCCGCCAAGCCCATTCCCCGCCCTCCTGTTTACGAGCTCAGCTGGCGTACATGTGGAGGTCCGTCCCAATGCGGTCGGCCATGTCCATCGTCGTCTGCCAATCGGGGTGACGAATGGTCAGGTAGCCATCGGAGAGCAGCGTACTCTTCCAATCGCGTCGCGGACTGCCCACCGGAAGCAGGTCTACAGTGCAGAGCCACTCTCCGAACGCCTGCCTGAGTGCCTCGAGACCTTCGATCCGCGTGATGCGCCCTTGCCCGTGGGCTCGTTTGGTCACGCACGCGCAGTTGTACTTCCGTTCAATCGCCAGCGAGAACGTGCCCTTGAGTTCGGCTTCGGCCCAGCCCTCGAACAGATTGACGTCGGACGCATAGTTCATCAAATCCACGGTTCGCGCACCGGGCGGTCGCGCCGCGATTTCTCCGAACACCGTTTCGCCGTCGGCTTTGCGGTACCACTCCATGTGTGTGAAGCCGGTATCGTAGCCGAGCACCTTGATGACCTGCTCACCCATGGCCCGCCCACCGGCGACCCACGGATCATCGACTTGCCTGTAGCTGAGCGTCTGCGGGCTAATCCACTCGTTGGTGCGCGCAACCAATGGACGCGGGCGGTAGTAACCGATGTGAAAGTATTCCATGCGGCCGCGCGCGCAGATGGTGTCGAACGTGAACTCTTCGCCATCAATGAATTCTTCCACGCTGACTTCGGCGATGTGACCAAGCTGTGCGAGCGCAGTCGTGAGAGCCGCGGCATCGTCACAGCGAAACGTGTCCATCGATCCCGCACCGGCGATGGGTTTGACAATCAGCGGATACCCAATGATCTCGGACGCGGCCCATACGCCCTTGACCGTGGTGGCGACTTCGGCGCGCGGCACGCGTACGCCGCCCGCCACCAGCGCCTGCTTCATGAGGTCTTTATTGCGAAAGCGCTGGGCTTGTTCGAACGATTGTCCGGGGACGCCGAGCGCCTCACGAATCTGGGCGGCCAGTTCGATACCGGGCTCCCACAGGCAGCACACGCGATCGATGGTGCGTCCGTTCAGCCAGCGCTGGATTTGCGCAATCGCCGATGCCGTATTGGTGAACAGGTCGCTCACCTGCAGGTATCCTGTGAGATGGCGGCGTGCCAATTCGGGGAGCTCGTGGACCGAGCCCGAAGCCACCCCCAGCACTGACGCACCCTGCATGGAAAGACCACGCGTGAAGAGCGGCATCTCCCCGGGAAACCCTGGGGTCAGCATCAGGACGTTTTGTGACATGGGTCGGTGTGTGTTAGGCGAGATGGACCCGAACGGTGGCTGCGATGCGTTGCACCGCGTGCTCGACGATTTCGGTGTGGGGATGTCGCAGCATAATGTAGCCTTCGCCTTCATAGCTGCCGGTAGGTGACTGGCCGCGCTCGGGAAGACGAACATCGCAGATCAGGTTTCCGAACTCCCGTTGCACGCTATCGAGTCCCTGTATTTCCTGGACACGTCCAACGCCCTGCCCGCGAAGGTATACCGTCCCTACGGCGTACTGGCGTGTCGGTGGTTCGAACGTTCCGTGAATCATCAACGTGACCCACGCAGTGACGAAGTCCATATCGTTCGCGCGTGACATCATGGTGGTGATGTGCGCGCCGGGCGGTCGCGCCGCGATCTCGCTGATCGCCACGGTTCCATCGGTTCGACGAAACCATTCGCAGTGCGACACCCCCGTCTCCATACCCAGCGCGGTCAGGGCGCGGGCGCCAATATCGCGAACGTCATTGTAGTCTGGACTATCAACCTCGAGCGGGAGCACCACGCACCATTGTATCCACGCATTTTCGAGCACCACCAGTGGCGTTGGATGATAGTGCGTGAGCGAATGCCACACGGGACGACCGCCAATCGACACCGTCTCCAGCGAGTGTTCCGTGCCGCGCAGGAACTCCTCGGCCAGCATTGGATCGTGCGGTGATGGCGGATGCGCGGCGAGGAACGTGGCAAGGCTTGCCACATCGTCGAAGCGATGCGTCGCCAGGGCGCCCGCACCCGCGGGCGGCTTGATCACGATGGGAAATCCGACCGTACGCACAAGCGCTTCCGCGTCGGCGATGGAGCCGATGAGTTGGTGGCGAGCTACCGGAACCCCGGCAGCGCGCAACGCGTCTTTCATGCGCGCCTTATCGCGGAAATTGCCGGCGGCGGCGCTCGAAAGTCCCGGCAACCCCAGGCGCTCCCGAACGATCGCCAGCGGAATCTGCAGCTGCTCCATGGCGCCAAAGCAGCGCGCAATGGGTCCGTGCCGCGTCGCGAGGGTGCGCACCGCCGCTTCCAATTGTGACGCATCGAACACGTTGTCGATGCGCCAGTGGCCCGTCACTTTGCGAGCGATGTGGGAGGCGAGTCGCTCCAGTGGTTCGTGCGAGATGACGATGACGCGCACGCCAGACAACGACGCGGCCGCCTCGATCATCTGTGAGGCGGCCGGCGAGAACTGCGGTGCGACGAATACGACATGCATCATGAGACGACGCTTACATGCAGACCCACGCACCACCAGACACCTTGGCGGTACCCTTTGCGCTCGTTGCGGAATCGGTGGCCGTAAAGGTCACGAAATCGTTCTGGCCGTCCTCCATGTTTTCGGTGCTGCACGCACTCACCTTGCGAGCGGTGAGGTTCCCCGCACTGTCGGCGCTGAACATGCCGAACTGCTGCGGGTTGGTGGAGCCTGGTGCCCGCGACGCGCTGATCTTGATTCGGGCGTTCGGGGTCCACCCTTTTCCCTTGAAAACGAGCTTCGCGCCCTGCGGGCTGCGCTCGGCCTCGACGATAAGCTGCGGCTTGGGCTGCGCACCGCGCGAGACCGCCAAGGCGGCTTGCGCGGTTAGCGTGAGCGCGACAATGGCCAATGCTGGGGCCAGAATGCGACGTGCACGCGAAATCCCGCGAGTGGGGCGTTGGAAATTCTGCATCACACTCCTCCGTTTGTCAGGTGAGGCGCAGCCGTGAGTTCAAGGGACGGACTGACGTGTGCGCTGTAGTAAAATGTGCGAAATCGTGCCTGATGGCAACGAGTGAGCGGCGTCACAGATCGTTGGACTCCTTGAAAAGCTGAAATCCGGTGGCAAGGGTCGTTCTCGAATCAGGGCGTGATGCGGGTCACGCGTTTGCCGGTCCAGGCACGTGCGAAAAACCAACAACATTGCCGCATCATCCATCGCCATGGGGATGATGACTACACTCTTGATCGTCGCCGCTGCCGGTTGTTCAAAAGATGTCG
>JANLVM010000775.1:0-1927 GCA_031364015.1 Gemmatimonadaceae bacterium | reverse complement strand
GGTGATGGTGGTGAGCAGCGTCATGGCGATCGCGCGGAGGCGCTGCAGGCCGCCCTTCACGACGGCCTCGTCGATCGAGTAGCCCTGTTCGCGGAAGCGGCGGATCGCGTCAAGCTTCACCACGGCCTCGTTGTCGGCCATGCCGATCATCACCACGATGCCGATCAAACTCACGGCGTTGAGCGACTGTCCGGTGAGCCACAGAAAGATCACCGCGCCCGCACCAGCCAACGGCACCGTGAGCATGACCACCAGCGGTATCGTGAAGCTGGCAAACTCGCCCGCCAACACCAGGAACATGAGCAGCGCCGCCAAGACCAACACCAACACGAGTTCGTTGCTCGTACGTTGACGCTCAGCGTCGGCACCGGCCACTTCCCATGTCACGCCACTGGGCAGCGCCAACGTGGTCATGCGCGACATCACATCATCAGTGGCCTTCGCGGTGCCGCCGGTTTCGACGAGTCCTTCTATGATAGTGACCGGACGTTGCCCCACGCGAATCACTTCTAATGGCGCGCGCGTTTCGCGCACCTGCACCAGCTGTCCCAACGGGACGCCGCGTATAGGCGTTTGCAGCGCTGTTTCCAGCTGCTCGTTTCGTACCCCTGCATAGCGCACCGTAATAGGTGTGCGCTTGTCCGTTTCGCGCAACTCACTCGCACTCACGCCGCCCAGCGCCCCCGCCAGTGCACTGGCCACCTGCTGCGGCACAATGCCGCGTTCGGCCATTCGTGTGCGTTCGAGTGTCACCTCCACGATGGGCTGGGTTTCGGCGTACGCATCACGCACGTCGCTAAGCGAGGGCAGGGCGCGCAATGTGCGTCGTACCGTATCGGCCCAGCGCTGCGACTCCGCGGTTGATGCCGCCGACAGTTCAACGCGCACCAGTCGCCCCTCGCGACCAATGAGTGAGCCAAACTCCGACTGACCAGCCAGATCCAACGCCAACGCACCGTTGGACAAATCGGGGAGGGACGCACGCAGTTTCTGCGCAAACTCGACCGCATCGGCAGATGCCGGAACGGGCACGATGAGTTGCGCGGTGGAGCTCGATCCCGGGTCGGCACCACCGAGAATCTCTTCGTCGGTCGCTTTGCCAACGCGTGCATACGTCCCGGTCGCTCCGAGCGATCGCGCCGCCTGCTCGACTCGGCCCACCTGCGACGCTGTTGCTTCAATGCTCGTGCCTTCCGGCAACTGCAACTGTGCCACCAGTACGCCCTCGTCTACACGCGGCAGAATCTCCTTGGGCAGCCTGTCAATGAGTACACCGGTGATGGCCACCAGGAGCAGCGCCAACGCAAAGACGGTTTTCACGTGACGGAGCGACCACAACATGCCCCGCTCGTACCAGGCACTCAGCGTCGCGCCCCACCGATCGAGCATTTTGTTGAACTTGCTCGTTGATGCGAGCGGTGGCGTTACGTGCATGGCTCGTACGCTGCGCCGCCGACCGACAATCATGACCGGCATGAGTGTCAGCGCCAACAGTAGTGACGCCGCGACCGTTGTCACCACGCTCAGCGACAGGTCGCGAAACAGCGCGGCGGCCAGACCGCGTACGAAAATGATGGGCCCGAATACCAACACGGTGGTGAGCGTGCCGGCGAACAACGGTGCGGCTACTTCGTCGGTTCCCATGATGGCCGCGTCAATGAGCGACATTCCCTCGTCGCGTCGTCGTCCTACCGACTCCGCCACCACGATCGCCGTATCGACCAATAGCCCCGTGCCCAACGCGAGTCCGCCCAATGACAGCACGTTGATGGACACATCCATGGCTTGCAAACCTACCAGTGCGACCAGCACCGATAGCGGGACCACCAGTCCAATGGCCAGTGATACGCGCCAGTCGCGCAAGAACACGAGAATCACCAGCAGCGACAGCAGTCCGCCGGCGACAATCTCCTGGCCCAGATTCGAG
>JANLVM010000744.1:0-8842 GCA_031364015.1 Gemmatimonadaceae bacterium | reverse complement strand
CGGTGGCAGTGAGGCGGCCGTCGCGCGCTGGGAGTCTTTCCTGGCGACTTCGCTTTCCGGGTATGTCGAGCGACGCAACGAAGCCAGCGATGCGACCGGGACCAGTAGTCTGTCGCCCTATTTGCACTACGGACACATTTCGTCAGCGCGCATGGTGCGCGACACGCGCACGAGCGGTGCGCCCGCCGATTCGCTCGCCGCATTCGTGCAGCAGGTGACGACGTGGCGCGAACTGTCATTCAACTGGTGCCTTCGAACGCCGGCGTTCGACGCGCTCTCGTCGCTTCCCGCGTGGGTGCAGCGCACCATCGCCGAACACGCACACGATCCACGTCCGGTGCTGTACGATTTTGAAACGCTGGAGAAGGCGCACACCGGCGACGCGCTGTGGAATGCGGCGCAGCGACAGCTGGTGGACACCGGGCTCATTCACAACTACCCCCGCATGTTGTGGGGCAAGACATTGCTGCTGTGGACGCGCGACGTTGAGCAGGCGCGCGCCTGGATGTATCACCTCAACGACAAGTACGCACTCGACGGGCGCGACGCGAACAGCGTGGGCGGCATCATGTGGTGCCTGGGGCTCTGGGACCGCCCATGGGGCAACAAACCGATTTGGGGCGGAATTCGGCCAATGATGACCGCACGTGCGACGCGCAAGTTCGATGTGGAGCGGTACATTTCCCAACACTCATGACCACACCCATATTGGATCCGCGCATTCTTCCCTCCATCGACGCGGTGCGCGCCGCCGCGCGACACGTGGGCATAGTGATGTCGCCCAGCCGGCTCGCTCGCGATGAGGCACTGTCTGTCGTCGTTGGTGCCGATGTGTACTGCAAGTACGAGTTGGAGAATCCCACCGGATCATTCAAGGTTCGTGGCGCATACAACGTGCTCGCCTCGATGACGCCGGCGGAACGGGCCAAGGGCGTCGTCGCGTCGAGCGCCGGCAATCATGGGCTCGGTGTCGCCTATGCGGCCAAGGCGTTTGGGATTCCGGCCATGCTGTATGTGCCCGCCAACGCGCCACAGGTGAAGAAAGACGGCATCCGCGCACTCGGCGCGACCGTAAACGATGACGCCCCCGACTACGACGCCGCGATGGTGGTGGCCAAGGCTCATGCCGTCCGTCATGGCATTCAGTTCATCAACCCATGCCTCGGTGTCGACTTGCTCGCGGGACAGGGCACGGTGGCGCTCGAAGTGCTCGCGCAATTGCCGACCGTGCGCACGGTGGTGATTTGTACCGGAGGGGGCGGGCTCCTGGGGGGCATGGGGGCCGTACTGCGAGCACTCGCGCCGTCGGTTCGCATTGTGGGCGTGCAGAGCATCGAAACCGCCGCCATGACGCGAAGCGTTGCTGCGGGTCGCGTGGTCGAAATACCACACACCGCAACGCTCGCCGACGGACTGGCTGGCCAGATTGACGACGACGCACTGCACATCGGACAAACCTGCGCCGACGACCTGATTCTTGTTTCGGAGGACGCGATTGGCGAAACAATCGCGTGGATGTCGCGGGCAAGCGGACTCACCGTTGAGGGTGCGGGAGCCGTTACGGTCGCCGCGCTGCGTCATGGACTCATTGGGGCGCTCGAAGGACCCATTGTCGCACTGGTGAGCGGACGCAACATAGACTCCGCGCGACATGCGGCGTTGCTCGCGCGCTACCCTGCATAGCGATCCAAATACGGTTCGCGGGGCAGCAATCCGGTCAAAAAGAACGGCCACCCTTTCGGATGACCGTTACAGTGCTGGCAAGACGGCACGAACGCCCCCGCCCTTGTCAAAGTCCTGACGCGGTACCCTCTGACGTCCCATTTGATCTCGACGTCTCCGCACGCGACCGCTCCATTGGCCGGACGTCCGTACGACGCCCATCGAGACCGTCGCGCGTGATCGACATCGGGATTTCCCGCTCAGGCATCCGCTGGCGCGCCTGACGAGCCGCAGCACTGCGCGACTCCCCACCTTCTCGCCCGATGGCCGCCATGTGATCGCGGTCCTGAGAAACAGTAACCCCGCCTTTACGCCCCGCCGCTCGTGCTTCATTGGCCGACCACTCATGGGCAGTGCCCTTTTCGTGCGCCGCCCTCCCACCCCTACTGGCAATCTCACGCTGGCGCGCAGGATCCATCGACGCGAACCCGCGCCGACTCTTTCCGTTTCCGGACATATGCCCCCCCCCGGCTGTCTGGCCGTTCATCATTCAAAAATCGTGAGTCGCTACCGAAGGCATAACAGCTCACTGTTTCGCACCCGGCACAACGCGCGCGTACTTGCCGTCCGTCCTGCAAGCATTGGACCGCCCGCACCGACCTCAGCAAGCTCGATCTGCCCTCCCAAGGCTATAGCAAAGTTCGCGCCGTCCAACGACCTCGTCCGTCTATATTTGGCCGATGCCATTGCTTGTCCGATTCCTCGGCACCGCCGCCTCTCGCCCCACGGTTGAACGCGGGGTCAGTGCGCTCGCGCTCATTCGGGAAGGCGAGACAATTCTCGTTGATTGTGGTGAAGGCACGCAGCGTCAGATGATGCGCTACGGCATTTCCTTCGCGTTCCATGATCTGTTTTTTACACACACCCATGCGGACCACATTTTAGGACTGACGGGGCTGATCCGTACCATGCAGTTACAGGGCCGGACCGAGGCGCTGCGCCTTTGGGGCCCACTTGGCTCAGCCAGAATGTTGCGGTCATGCATCAGCTTGGGTGGCGAGCGCACCACGTTTCCAATCACCGTGACCGAGCTTGAAGCGGGCTCATCTTTAAAACGCGGCGACTATCGGATCGACCTGTTTGCGGTTGACCATCGGCAAACCGCCTCATTGGGGATCGCCCTGATTGAGGAGGACCGTTTGGGCCGATTCAACCCGGATTTAGCGCGCGCGCTCGGCATTCCCGAGGGTCCCCTCTGGGGTCGCATACACAAAGGCGAACCCATTACCCTGGAAGATGGACGCGTGGTCGAGCCGGCAGAATTGGTAGGCGGCGCGCGCCGTGGACGCCGGATCGTGATCACTGGCGATACTCGACCGTGTGCTGAAACAATCCTCGCCGCGCAGGACGCCGACCTGCTCATTCACGAAGCCACGTTTGCCGAGGAAGAGGCGGCGCGCGCGCTGGAAACGGGACATAGTACTGCGCGCGAAGCCGCCGAGGTTGCGCGTCGTGCCGGAGCGCGTCGACTGGTGCTCACGCATATCTCGGCGCGGTACTCGGCCGACGCGAAGGAACTGGAACGCGAGGCAAAAAGCGTGTTTGCGCACACCACGGTGGCGCGCGATGGAACGGAGATTGAGCTCAAGCTGACGGAGGAGGCGGCGCTCTAATGCGCACGCTCCGTCGTGAGTTGCCGCAAGTTCCGTAGCGCTGGCAGTCGCCACGCCACGGTTGCGACCACACCCAATGTCGCAATGCCGCCCACCACCACACTCGCGACAGCACCCCACCATCGCGCCGTGAGTCCAGATTCAAACGCGCCGATTTCATTGGACGATCCAATGAAAATCTGATTCACGGACGCCACGCGACCGAGCAGCGCTTCCGGTGTGCGAGCCTGCAGCATGAGACTGCGAATCACCACGCTCACCATATCAAACGAGCCGGCCACCGCCAGGATCGCGACGGACAGTGGCAGACTCTTGCTCAGCCCGAAACCGATCATGCAGACTCCGAACCCGGAGACGGCAACCAGCAGGTTGCGACCGGTGCGTGCGAATGGGGGCCAGCGCATGAGCGCGATGGTGGCGACCACCGCACCAACGGCCGGCGCCGCGCGCAGCACGCCGAGTGCGACCGGTCCCGCGAGGAGAATCTCTGCGGCAAACACGGGTAAGAGCGCGGTCGCTCCGCCAAACAGCACGGAGAAGAGATCCAGCGTGAGCGCGCCCAGCAAGATTGGTTCGCGGAACACAAATCGCAAACCACCGGTGATCGACCTGAGAATCGGCTCATCGTTGCGCTCGCGCGTGGGTGAGCGATGACGAACAGACCACAACACCATCACCGCGAGCACCATGAGCACGGCATCAACCGCATAGCCCAATCGGGTACCGCCAATCGCGTACAGTGCACCACCCAATGCCGGCCCCAGCACGGCGGCCAACTGCCAACTGCCGCTGCGCCACGTGATCGAGTTACTGAACAGGTGTCGGGGGACCAGTTCCGCGCTCAGCGCCTGACGCGCCGGTGTGAGAAACGCGCGCGCCAGCCCGCTGACGACGATCACACCGTAGATCGCGCTCACGCGTAGCGGCACCGACAGCGCTTGACCCAGCGGCGCCGCATGCGCGAGTGCCCAGAGTGCCACCGAGCAGGCGACCAGCAGGACCATCGCCAGCAGCGCGATGCGACGCCGATCACGTGTGTCGGCGACATGACCCGCCAACAACGAAAAACTGATGGCCGGCAGCGCCTCCGCAAGGCCCACCAGTCCCAGCGCCAACGGATCGCGTGTGAGATCGTAAATCTGCCAACCGACCACGGTCCCCTGGATCTGGATGCCGAGCGTGAGCGTGAAGAGCGCGATGGTGTAGTTGCGAAAGTTCGGGATGCGCATGGCGGCGTACACATCACCCGAGCTTCCTGGACGCGGACTACTCATGCGCGGACATCAGTCTCTGAAACACTCCGAGAGGGACGACAGTCATGCACGATCAGTCATGAACGATGGCCCGCGCAGTGAGCGAAGTCGCTGGCGTTGCCACACGACGATCGGCCCGACGAAACATCGGGCGGCGCGCGATGGTGGATGAACGGCGAGGCGACCACCGACGCGTCGCCGCGGTCGCGATGCCATCGAGCGTCGACGACGCATCGAACGCACGAGCCAACGCGTCGCGCAGCACGTCCGAGACTGCGGGCGCATCGAGTGGGATGAGTTGATACGCGGGCGCCGGCACGGTGGCGATGGGCCATTCGGCAACGGCCCGCGCTGGCGACGGCAGCAGCGTCAGGGCCAGCGTCTCGAAATCGGCGCTGGGCTTGGCCACCACGTCGTACCCGCGGCGGGACCAGCGAACGCTACTGGAATCGGTTGTCCAGGTGGGGAGCGTCGGCTGCACCGTGCGCCACCATGCCGGAACCTGCGCGACAATTGGTGGCAAGTTGAGCGCCAGCGCTTCGCCATCGCTGCCGTTTCCCGGCACCATGAAGGCGACCGCTGGCGCGCGCGCGACGTCGGTCAAGCCAAAACTCAAGGAATCAAATCGGAAGCTCTCCAGCGATTCACGCGCCAAGGCCGCGCGATCGTCGCCCGCCAGGCGAATCGAATCCGTCAACCGCACAAACGACTGTCGACCCGCGCGAATGAGTCGTTGCGACTCGGCGTCGCCGAAAAGCGCCGCGAGTGTGGCATGGGCTCCCGTGCGTACATCCATCACGTAGCGTTTGCCAGCGTGCTGGTGGGGCTCGCGGTCGACCACATCGATATCCACCAGGTGATTGAGCGTCACCCACGGTCCGTGCACATCGAGAATCTCGATCTCCTCCGAGACGACGGAGTGCGGTTCCGTCTGCAGGTCGTCACTCCCGGGATCGATCGGTGTGTCGCGCGGATGTCGACGCTTCCACGCTTCCGCCTCGCGCATGACGCGGCCATCGTCGAACAGCGCCACCGAGTCACGCCGCGTCACGTCGCGCGAAAATACCCGCGCGACGGCGAACGCGGCGTCTGCGTAGTCGACCCCATCTTCGGCAATAAACACTTCAAAGAATCGACCGTCGACCAGGGTAAGCAGGATCGGCGCGCTTCGCACGCGCAGCCCAACGGCTGCGCTGCGTACCCAATACGTGGAATCGCCGGAGGCAAACAGGAATTCCGCTGCGGGCGGCCCACGCGAGACATCGCCTGCCGGCGCACAGGCCGCGCCGCTGAGCGCGACCACAACGGCGGCCGCACGGTGCGCCGAGCTCAGAGCGCCCCCGTGGCGACGTCGCGAATGCCTTCCACCAACCGGGCGACTTCATCGGCCGTCGTGTAACAGGCACAGCCCGCGCGAACGAGTCCTTCTTCGGCGAGTCCAATGCGACGCGCCACCGTCGACGCATAGAAGTCGCCATGCGACACGAACACCCCTCGCGGCGCGAGCCTGCGGGCCACCTGTTCCGACGGATGCCCGCGAACGTGAAACGATATCGTTGGCGTGCGTGCGGTGTCGGGCGGCGGACCGTACATGGTAACGCCCTGAATCTCCGCGAGCCCCGTCCAGAGTTGCGTACAGAGCCGATCGCTCGCCTCGTGCAGGCCCTGCATCGCGGCGTCAAGCCGCTCACGCCGACTGCCACCGTCGGGGGCCAGCGACGCGAAAAACTCGACGGCCGCAGCGGCACCGACGATGCCCTCGTGATTCTGCGTTCCCGTCTCCAGACATTCGGGGACAAAGTCGGGAGCAGGTTCCAGTCGTGGCAGGTCCAGCGCGGCCGTCGCGTCGTGTCGACCGTAGCACACGCCGATATGCGGACCGTAGAATTTGTAGGCACTGCAGAGCACGAAATCGGCGTCGATGGTGCGCACGTCGATACGTGCGTGTGGTGCCAAATGCACCGCATCAACCACGGTGATCGCCCCCGCCGCGCGCGCCGTCGCGACGAGCGCACGAACATCACTGACCGTGCCCAGAATATTCGACGCCGCGCCAATGGCCACCACCTTCGTGCGTGGCGAAAGCAGGCGCTCGAGCGCCCCCGCCTCATGGCGGAACGTGGTGAGATCCAGCGGTATCCATCGCAGCACCGCCCCCCGTTCCCGCGCCAGCGCCTGCCATGGCGCGATGTTCGCGTGGTGATCGAGCTCGGTGACAATGATCTCGTCGCCTGGTGCCAGCGTGCGCCCGATCGCGCGGGCAATGTGAAAGAGAATCGTCGTCATGTTGGCGCCAAACGATATCTCTCCGGCGCTGGCGCCCAAAAAGTCTGCCATCACGACTCGCGCGTTGTCCAGCAACGCATCGGTCTCAGCACTGGTCGGGTACGCCCAGTGCGTGTTGGCATTGTGGTGCAGCAGATAGTCGCTCATCGCATCGACGACGCGGCTGGACACCTGCGTTCCACCCGGCCCGTCGAAATACGCCACCGGGTACGGCCCCTCGTACCGCGAGAGCGCGGGAAACTGCGCGCGAATCGCATCAACCGTTGCGATGCCTGGCTCGAGCATGCTGGTCACGCGTCACCTCCCTGTAATGCGACGCCGCCGATACGTGCGCCACCAAGACGCTCCACGACTTTGACGGCTTCGACGTGATCCGCCACCTCACCCAATTCACCATGCGCCATTCGGAATAGCTCGGCGGTGAGTTGAAGCAGTGGTGACGGAACCTGCTGCTCGCGTGCCAGATCGGCGGCAATCCCAACGTCCTTGCTCAACAGCGCGAGCCGGAACGTGCGAGGAAACGCGCGCGATACGACGCGATCCGGAAAGAGGTTCATGCTGGCGTTCGACCGCCCACTCGATGCGTTGATGACATCCAGCGCGACCTCCGCGCGGACACCAGCCTTCTCCAACGCGACCAATCCCTCGGCGGTTCCCCAAATGTGCATCGCCAGCAGCGCATTGTTCACGGCCTTGAGCGCATCACCGGTGCCCACCACTCCACAGTGGACGATGCGCTTGGCGAATCGCTCGAGTACGGGTCGCACGCGTTCGAGAACATCGACGTCTCCACCAACCATGACGGTAAGTGCACCCTGCTCTGCACCAACCACGCCGCCTGACACGGGCGCGTCGAGAAACCCAATGCCGCGTTCGGCCAGACGTTCGGATATGCGGCGAGACGTCGCCGAGTCTCCCGACGTGCAATCCACCAGAATCGACCCCGTCGGCATGGTCGCCAACAGTCCCGTCGGTCCATCCAGCAGCGACTCGACATCGCGCGATACCGGAAGACAGGTGATCACGATGTCACGGCCCTCGGCCGCCTCCGCCGGCGTCGCGGCGACTCGTGCCGACGTCGTGGCGATGAAGTCATCGGCGCGGGCGTGAGTGCGATTCCAAATGACAAGATCAAGGTCGGGTCCGGACAGGTGGCGCGCCATTCGAGCGCCGATGGCACCCAATCCCAAAAACGCAACGCGGGGCATACGAAAAGGCAAAGAGGGACCAGCGGCGTCGGAATGCGCTTGACAGCGCTCCGGTATTCATCAAAGATGATGGGATACCCGGTGTCACAGGAGGTCAGGTGCCCAATTTTCCGAGCGACGTTCGGCGCTGGCGCCACATCGTGGCTGGCGCGCTCACCATGCTTGGGATTGCCGCGTGCGGCGCGAGTCCCGTGGGCGGCCCCGATCCGGCACGGTCGACCTATTTTAAGGGGACCATGGTCGACGGTGGCGTCCTGCCGTACAGGTTCCGGTTCGCTCCCACTGACTTGGCGTTCACGTATATGACCGAGGCGCGCTTAGTGCCGCTCGATCTCGGGCGTACGACTGACACGCGCATATTCGACGACCGCGGCGGCAGCGGCTCGGGCGGCGGCAACGGTCGAGACACAACCGTGTCCACCGGTCGGATGGCGGATATCCGGACATTCTCTTCGGCACCGGTGGCCGGCAGCTCGCAGACGGACTCCCTGGTGGTCGATGTCGTTCGGATTGGCGACATCCTGTACATCACACTCACGCATCCCGACCCCAGGCGCAACGTGACCGACACGGCCTATTACGTAAATGGGGTGTTGGTACGACCCTTGGGCTATTGGCGGAGCTTCAACGAACGTTCGACGGGGCGGCTTCTGACGTACACCACGGTACGGTGAGCTTAGGGTGGAGGAAGAAGGCAGGAGGTGAACGTCATCCGGGCAGCAGGAGGGAGGAACAGCGCCAGGATGGAGGGTGCAGGGGT
>JANLVM010000638.1:0-2279 GCA_031364015.1 Gemmatimonadaceae bacterium | reverse complement strand
TACCGTGGTGAGAAAAGACGAAAGCGTAACCGTTGGTGGTGGCGCAGACCTGCCGCTGTACGCGCAGTTTAATGGGCGAGGGGACAACCCGTCACACCATGATATGCCAGAGTTCAGCGCTGACTCGTCCGGCGGTGGCTTTTCTGGCGGTGGCGGTGGGTCGGACTGGGGCGACAGTCACAGTGCCGAAAGCGGCAGCGGTTCGGGCGACTCCAGTAGTGATGGCGGTTCGGGCTGTTCGTCAGGGTGTGGTGGTGGCGGCGACTGACGGCATCGCGCGGAAAACCTTGTCGTCGGCGATGGCCGTCATGCTGTAGGTCAGGTGAATGTCGAGTTGCTCGCGAATGCGGGCCGACATGGCGTCATCGAAGATGCGCAGCACGAGACGCAGAGTGGGCTCGAACGTGCGCGCATTCAAACCGATCTCCAGATTCGTGAAGTCGTTGTTGATGACCGAGTACAGTGCCTTGGCGCGGGTCACGCCAACGTCCTGGAGCACCCGCGGAAGACGCGCGTCGCCAATGTACACATCGGCGCCAAGTGATCGGAAATGCTCGATTGTAGAGGAATCTTCGTTGCGTTCCACAATAAGCACCTTTTCGCCGCGTGCGATCAATCCTTCGGCAATGAAATAGCCCAGCCGACCAAGTCCACACACGATCACGTGACCGCGATGCGTGTACGTCCGACGACCGAGCGCAAGCTGGACTCGGCGCTTGATGATCCGATCGACGGTCAGTGAAAAGATCATCCAGATGAAGAAGGTCGAGCCGAGGATGAGACCGATCCCCATCAGTTTGGTGGTCGTGCTGGCATGAAGCAGGTTGATATCGCCGTAACCTACGGTGGCGACCGTCACCGTGACGAAATAGAGCGCGTCAATCCACGAAAGCTGCTGCGCGGCGTGGAAGTACGCGGTGGCGGCGACCAGCATAGTCGCGAATCCGACACTCAGTTTCGCAATCAGCGGATCGATCGGTTTTCTCACTGAATCGTCAGCGATAGGTGCCGGCCGATAGCGTAGCGCATCCGAGAGCGCCACGTCTAACGCATCGATGAATGTGGGCGCGGCGATTTTCGCCGGATTGAGCACGCGCACGTTCGGATTGGCAGCCTGCAGGTGTGGCGCGATGTTCTCGTTGAACAACGACACCACGACAGGCAGGCGTCGATCGACCGAAAGCAGCGCAATCAGAAACTCGAGGTTTACCTCGTCGCGGTCGTCCACGAGGTATGCCGACGAGATGGTTGTCAGATCGACGTCGCGCAGCATCCGCTCGATCGACCCGAAGGTCGACCCGCCAACCGATGCCGAACGAATGTCATCGCGCGCCAGGAGGACGATCTCGCTGCCGCTGGCTGTCACCAACGCGCTGAGGCGATACGCGAGATGTCCCGAACCAACCAGAATGCTGCGCGTGGCGCGGTCGATGCCCACGACTATCCGCCGAACATCGTCGTGCCACCCACTACCGTGCGCACAATCGTGATGTCCTTGATCGTCTCAGGTTTCACCGTGTGCGGGTCGTCAGCCAGCATCACGAAGTCGGCCAGCTTGCCGACGGTGATTGAGCCTTTGATGCCTTCTTCGTGCGCGGCGTAGGCGCCGTTGAACGTGTTCACGCGAATCGCCTCACTCACGCTGATACGCTGATTCACGCCCCACGACGTACCGTCCCATCCCGTACGTGTGACCATACCCTGAATGCCCATAAGCGGTGCGAAGGGCCCCGGGCTAAAGTCTGATCCGGCCGCGGCATGTATGCCGGCATCAAGCAGCGTGCGAAACGCCATGCTGCGTTTCATGAGTGTTTCGCCGTAAAACGGGAACTTGTCGGTATTGTAGTACGCGTACGTGGTAAACATGGACGGAATCGCATCGAGCGCCTTCATACGCCGCACCAGGTCGTCGGTGATGAGCGTGCAGTGTGTGATCTTGGGACGCGCGTTCAAGCGAGGAAACTTCTGCAGGGCGCGCTCGAAGGCGGTGAGATACATGTCGATCGCCACGTCACCGTTGGCATGACAGTTCACCTGAATGCCAGCCCGGTGTACGCGCTCCACCCACGCATCGAGCGTTGGCTGTGTTTCGGTGACGTTGCCTTTGTAATCGGTGCCGGTGTACGGAACACTCATGGCCAACGTGCGCTCGGAGAACGAGCCATCGACGGTGTGTTCCGAGGTGGCACCAAAGCAAATCCAGTCGTCGCCAAAGCCACTCTTGATGCCACTGGTAATCATGCCCTCGAGCACCGTGCCACTGGCCTCGTAGTTGATAC
>JANLVM010000540.1:0-2372 GCA_031364015.1 Gemmatimonadaceae bacterium | reverse complement strand
CCAAGAAACCACACAAGCCACTCGGTGACATCGAGAGTGCCACGCTGCGCCGCTTCCAACTGCCGGTAGTATTCCCGTCGCTCGGACTCAATCTGCGATGACATGCTATAGCACCGTTCCTTCGTGCCGTCCGCGCGCGCGAGCGACATGTCGGCGATCGCTCGCGCGATGCGTCCGTTGCCATCTTCGAACGGATGGATCGTGACAAACCAGAAGTGTGCGAGCGCCGCTTTGAGCACCGGATCGATGGAGACGGGTGCGTTGAACCAGTCGACAAACTGCGTCATCTCCTCCACGAGACGGTCGGCGGCCGGCGCCTCGAAGTGCACCTTTTCTCGACCGATGGGTGCCGAGACTACTTGCATGGCACCAGACGCCGACGTGCGCCAGGCGCCAACGGTCAGCCGTCGCGTTCCCTGACGCCCCGTTGGAAAGAGTGCTGCATGCCAGCCAAAGAGCCGTTCACTGGTGAGTTGCTCGTCATACCGCTGTGTCCCATCGAGCATCATCTCGACAATCCCCTCAACGGCGCGGCTCGGCAGACTCAGACCGCCGATGTCCAGTCCGAGGCGACGAGCGATTGACGAGCGCACCTGGTCCGAAGGAAGCGCTTCTCCTTCGATCGCGGACGACTTGACGACATCGCTGGTGAGTACGACCAGGCTTGCTTCCGAGCGCAGTTCGAAGCCAAGCGTGGCCATTTTGCCCAGCAGGAGACCCTGGCGATGACGGACGCTGGCCAGCATCGCTTCAAGGACGCTGCTGTCCCAGACGAGTCTTGGCCAACCGGGCAGTTCGTGGATAAAGGGCATGCGCATTCACCGTGATGTTTGCGGTGAATATGACGATTGTGGGCGAGTATTGCAATATGCACCGCATGAAGTGCGGCGATTGAACTCATTTTCACCGCATGCAAATGGCCGATGGATGGGACTGCGCGAGCCATGGCGACGCAGTTATGACCATGGTAGACTGACCATAACTCCTCCCGGAGATCGCCTTGCCCAAACCGAAGAAGAAAGGTCCGGCTGCCACTCCCACGACCGCCGCGCTGCCAACCATTTCGGCGAGCGAGTTCAAAGCTAAGTGTCTCGAACTCATGGACGATTTGGCGGCGCGTCGTGCGGAGATCATTGTGACGAAGCACGGACGACCTGTAGTGAAGGTCGGCCCGGTGGATGACACCCCCTTGTCGCCGATCGGCTTTCTCCGAGGGATGATGCTCTCCCACGGGGACAACGTTTCGCCAGACTTCGCAGCCTGGGAGATGTCCGACAGCGATCCACTCGGCGGCGTCTCGTGGCAGCCAAGAGGTCGGTAAGCGTTTCGCGCCGCGTCACGGTGCGAAGGGAACGTGTCGCCGAAGCGTCGGCCTCGAGAGGGCAGCGCGTGAACACCGTCTCTTCGTAAGCGACATCTCGTTCTGGGAGGTGTCGCTCAAGGCCTCCAAGGGGCTGCTCGCTCTGCCAATGAACGCCATTCTCTGGTTGGGCCAGGCCGCGGCCGCGCCGGGAATTCAGGGATTGCCGCTCACACGTGATGTCCTCATCCAGAGCACGCGGCTAGATGGCGATCCGCACCCGGATCCAGCCGATCGCATGCTGATCGCGCATGCACAGGTGAACAACATGTCGCTCGTAACCTGCGACGCACGGATCATCGCATACGCGGCGAGATTGCCCGGCGTTCCGGTGTGTGATGCGCGCAGATAGCATGGGAAGTGGAAGCCTTGGCGACGACGCTGGTGCGAATGGATCGGGTCGGGATAGGGCAATCCTGGTTTTGCAATGTCATGATAATCTAAAGTGGCAACATGATATATCAGAGCATATATGTGATTGCCCGAACGCGTGCTACTTGCGGACTGATTGAGTCTTTGAACCTGTCGAGCGCATTCAAGGAATGCTCGCTTGGCATGTTCTTGTTGGACTCGCTCGCAGGTTAACTCAGACGCTGCACTGTACCGCTGCGCGGTGGTGTTGTTAAGGACGGTTCTCCTCGGGCGGCCGTCCCTTTCTAGTGACGGCAAGGGTCGGTAAGTCGACCAAAAACTACCGGGCCGCCAGTCCCAGCAGGCAGTGGATTTGGCAGGCCACGTCTCCGATAAACCCCCGATCCGTTCCGAGGTCCGCGCGCCACGCGTTGCTTTCTCCAGCGCGAAGCATGCCTCGGCTGAGAATGTTACAGGCGTCAAGGAGGACTTCGTGAGCACTGGTGCGCACGCTCTCGAAGCCCCTGCGTCCCTCTTGATCGAGCATCGCCCAATCAACGCGCACTCGCGAATACCGAATCGCGGATTCCAGCAGTTCATTCAGCGCCTCTTGGCAGGACGTCGAACTTCGGAGCGCCAACAGAGTCGTCGCCATGTGTTC
>JANLVM010000534.1:0-10632 GCA_031364015.1 Gemmatimonadaceae bacterium | reverse complement strand
CCGATGTCGCCCGCTATGACGTACCCGCTGTTGGACGACTTGGTCGGACAGGGCATTCGGGTCTTGGTAAAGCACGACAATCATCTTCCCGTAAGCACGTTCAAGGTGCGCAACGCGACCTCGGCGCTGACGGCCCTCGTGGCTCGCGATCCGGACGCCGCACGCCGGGGCGTCGCCGCAGCAACGACGGGCAATCATGGTCAAGGATTGGCCTGGGCGGGTGCTCGGCTCGGAGTGCCGGTCACGATTTGCGTGCCCGTGGGCAATAATCCCGAGAAGAATGCCAGCATTCGATCGTACGGCGCGCGACTGATCGAAGCCGGAGCAACCTACGACGAGGCGATTGCGTCGTGTGAGACTGTGATCGCTGCCGAGGGGCTGACGCTTGTGCATTCGACGAACGATCGCGAGGTGCTGGCTGGCGCGGGCACGTTAACGGCGGAATTTCTGGAGCAAGTGCCGGAGCTCGACGCCATGGTGATCGCTTTGGGCGGCGGCTCGCAGTGCGTCGGCGCGATCACCGTGCGCAACGCGATTCGTCCATCGATGACGGTGTTCGCGGTGCAGAGCGAAGGTGCGTCGGCGCAGCATGACGGGTGGCACGATGGCGTCGCCCGCCGCAGTCAGTCGGTGCAGACGTTTGCTGAAGGGATCGCGACGGGCTCGACGTACCCTATGACGTTCGACGTGCTACGGACGGGACTTTCCGATTTTGTGTTGGTGAGTGAGGACGCGATCGCGCAGGGTGTGCGGGATCTGTTGCGGATTACGCATAACATCGCCGAAGGGGCTGGAGCGGCGGGGCTGGCCGGATTGCGAGTGCTCGCACCGCGGTTGGAGGGAAAGACCGTGGGGATTGTGCTCTGCGGCGGCAACATGGACGGGGCGAGGTTGCGGGTGATTCTGGCGGGTGGTACGCCGTGAACTGCAACTACGAGATAAAAGCAACTACGCGATCAGGGCAAATAAGCCATTGGCGATCAGTTAATCGTTACGCGCGAGGGTGGGCTTGTCGGTACACCTTCTTCAGTCGGTCTACACTGGTATGCGTGTAGATTTGCGTGGTGCTGATGCTGGCATGCCCGAGCAGCTCTTGCACGGCACGCAAGTCGGCGCCGGCGTCGACCATGTGCGTCGCGAAGGAGTGACGCAGCGAGTGCGTACTGAGGCCAGCGCCTTCGTCCACTGCTGAGAGCAGTCCCACGATTGCGTGTTGGATTCCGCGTGGTGACAGGCGCGGGCCGCGCTCGCTCAGGAACACCGCGCTGCGGGCAATGCGGCTTGACGTCGCGCCCCCCAGATGTCCTACCAGTCGATCGCGGACGACGAGATAATTGCGTAGCGCGCGCTGCGCGTGATCACCGACGGGTACGATTCGCTCCTTCCGCCCCTTGCCGCGCACCTTGACCTGCTGCGAGACGAGATCGAGATCGCTCAGGTCGACGCCACGCAATTCCGACAGCCGCAACCCACTGGAGTAGAACAGTTCCAGCATCGCCAGGTTTCGTATGTCACCGAAGTCGCCAGATTGTGCGCGCGTGGTCGCATGCTGCAGCAGCGTATCGGCCTGCTGCCGATCGAGATACGAAGGGAGCGTTCGCGGCAGTCGCGGCGATCCAACCGCGCGTGCCGGATTGCCGTCCACGCGCTCGTCTCGGTGCATCCAGCGATAGAAACTGCGCACGGCCGACAGTGCGCGAGCGATGGAGCGTTTGGCCAATCCTCGACGCGTGCACTGGGCCATGAAGCCGCGAATCTCGGTGCGACCCACGGTGTTCCACTCCCAACCGGCGAGCCCTTTCGTGGTGGCAAGGTAGATCGAGAAATCCCGCAAGTCGCGGCGATACGCGCTCACGGTGTGCGGCGACAGATCGCGCTCCTTGGTGAGATGCACGAGGTACTCGTTGATCTCGACGGGCAGCGGTGCGTCGGGCGCGCGCTCCTGGCTGCTCTCGGTCACCTGGGCGCACCTTCGATTGCGCCGAGGAGCTGATGCTCGTCGCGCCACGCCGTCATTTGCGCGAGTCCGCGCTCGGCGAACGCTTCCCGCTTGCGCGCCTTGTCGCGCAGCAACTCGCGCGACGCACCTTCCAGATCATCGAGTAAGCCGAAATTCGCGTTCATCGGCTGAAAGTGTCGCGGATCGGCCTCGCGCAGATATCGGTACAACGCACCCAACATGGTGGTGGGCGGCGGCACCACCGGTGCATCACCCGCCAGCATTCGCGCCAGATTGATGCCAGCCAGCATGCCGGTCGCCGTCGACTCGGTATACCCTTCGACGCCAGTGATCTGGCCTGCGAACAGCGTTTGCGGCGCGTCACGCAGCGACAGGTGCGGGGTCAGCGTACCAGGTGCGTTGATGTACGAGTTGCGATGAATAGAGCCGAAGCGAAGGAACTCCGCCTGCTTGAGTCCGGGAATCATCCGGAACACCCGCTGCTGCTCCGGGATGCGCAACCGCGTCTGGAATCCCACGAGATTCCACATGCGTGCACCACGGTCTTCCATGCGGAGTTGGGCGACGGCCCACGGTCTGTCGCCAGAACGTGGGTCTTGCAGTCCGATGGGTTTCATGGGGCCAAACCGCAGCGACTCGCGGCCTCGTCGCGCCATCTCCTCGACCGGCAGGCATCCCTCGAAGTACGGCACGGCGTCGAACTCGTGTGCGGTGAACTGATCGGCCGATGTGAGCGCGTCGATGAACGCTTCATACTCGTCGCGCGTGAAGGCGCAATTGAGATACGCGCCCTCCTCGCCCGCATCAGCCATTGTTTCCTTGCCCCAGCGTGAGGCGCGGAAGGCAATCGACTGATCGATGGAGTCAATGGCAATCACCGGCGCGATGGCGTCGTAGAACGCCAGTGCGTCGACGCCCAAACGTGCACGAATGCGTTCGGCGAGTGCGTCGGAGGTGAGCGGGCCAGTCGCGACGATGCCGAGTGACGGCAATTCGGTCAGCTCTTCGCGCACGATGGTGATGCGTGGGTGCGCTTCGATGCGCGCCTGCACGCCCTGTGAAAAAATGTCGCGATCCACCGAGAGTGCCGTGCCACCGGGCACGCGTGCGGCGTCAGCGCACTCGAGGATGAGCGACCCCAACAATCGCATTTCGGCTTTGAGCAGTCCGTGCGCGTTGGAGGTTTCGGTGCTCTTGAACGTATTCGAGCAGACCAACTCGCCGAGTCGCTCGGTGCGGTGGGCGGCGGTGCCGCGCACAGGGCGCATCTCGTGGAGTCGCACGTGGACGCCGCGCTCTGCGAGTTGCCACGCCGCTTCACTGCCGGCCAGGCCACCACCAATGATTGTCACCGTTTCGTTAGCGCTCATGGGTTCCAAGATAGCGCAGCAGCCCGTCGGTGCGGGGCCCGAGTCGGTTACGCCGCCTGACGCTACTGAATGCGAAACCGGGTCTCGCGTGCGCTCGTTCTGTTGGTCTGCCGGTCCGTCACTTCGAGGCGCAGCCGGTACTCTCCTCGTGCATCACCCAGCCAATCGAGCGTCAGATAATCCACCTGCGTTGCCCTCGCCGCGACGTTCCGCTCGAACGACATGGTGAGTTTATCCGCACCGCCGCGCTCCTGTTGCAACAGCGTGCCTACGCCATCAAGCACCCGCAGCGCAAGGCCGGACGCCCCGGTGCGTTTGAGCCGCTCAAGGCTGATCGTCACGCGATACCGATTCGCATCCGCACCCGGCGCCAGTTCGTACGTTTCCCACACCAGGCCGACCTTCTCGCCCGCGCGATACGCGCCCGAGGACGGCGTGACGTTGAGCTCGCGCCATCCGCGCGCGTCGCTGACTGGCGCGACACCCGCGCCGCTTACGAGCAGCACGTCACTGAGGCCGAAGCCGCGCGCGCCCTCCGACTCGATCGCCGCCAGCGCGTTGGCCAGACGGCGCGCGCCGGTGTTGACGGCTTCCACGCGCACGAACGTGGCGCCTTTCCCGACACGGCGTACCCAACTGCGGTATGCGCCGTCCGTGCCGCTGTCGCTCCGGGCGCGTGACCGCGTGGTGTCCACGCCGAATACGCGGCCCCCCCCGTCAATCAATCGCAGGTCGACGCGCAGCTCCGCCGCCGCCCCTTCGGCGGCGCGATCGGACGATGACGACGGCGCAGCAAGGGACTGAAGCGGCAGGCGCGTCCCGATGACGACGTCGGTCGAGTCCCCCGTGGCGCGGAATCGCGTCAACCGCAGGCCCAGCGAATCGACGCGCTGCGGGCCGCCAAGGTTGTCCCATGTCACCGGCTTCATCGTGGCCACGTCCCGGACAAATTGCTGATCCGTGAGCGGTGTGCGCGCCGTCCCAAAGCCGGGCGCGAGATCAAAGAAGAAGACGTCGCCCGAACGGTACACCCACGCCAGCGTGACACCGCCGTCCTGGCTCGTGGAGGTCATGCCGCCGGCGAGAACGCCGCCCTTTGCCGGATCCATCTCAAAGACCTGTTGTTGGACCGACGCCGTCCCCGGTAGCGTGAGCTCTTCGTCCGGTGGGCCGTATCGAATCAACACGTCGCCACGATCGGTGTCCGCACCGCGGAGGCCCATCACATGATCACTCCAACGCCAGTCCGCCTCGATGACGCGCGCGATATACTCCAAGCGGGATTCGTTCTCCACGGTCTCGCCGAGCGGATCGTTAAGCGCCCAGTACAGGCGGCTCGTGGCTTCGCGCTGTGCTAACGGCAGGGCGCGGAATGCCGCAGTATCGAGACCACTGGCGCCAGTCAGCACACTCGCGCCCGGTGGGAGCAGGCGATCTAGCCTCACGAGATCCTGTCGCTCCGCGTCGTCCATCATCGCGAGCGCGCTGTCGAACGCCGCCGATGACTCGGGCGGACGGCGCAGGCGGTGCAGCGCGACACCGCGCGCGAACCGGGCTTGCGCATCAAAGGCCGATACCTGTGCGCGGCGCGTTCCCACCGCCAGTAGTTCGTCCCATCGACGGCCGGTCGCCAACGCCATGTATACATGTCGACTATAGCGCAGCTGGCTGGGCGCCACATCGCTCGCCACTCGAAAGCGAGCCAAAGCCTCGTCGAAATCGGCTTTCCCTGTTGGCGGATCAATCTTGTTCGCAAAGGTTGCGAGATAGTCTTTGGCGCGCCCACGCTGCCAACGTCCGCTGGTCTGCAATTGCACCCGCTGGCCCGCGCCGACCTGCGCGCGATTCGCCGTCGTTTCGTAGCGGCGCCAGGTCGCGAGACCCAGTTCGTCAGCACTCTCGGCCATCAGAGTCGAGTCAGCCACACGCGACGCGGCGGTGAACGCGCGTTCCATCTGCTGCGCGGCCGACAGCCGCATGGATCCCACGCCGGACTCCAGGTTGAAGCGACCGAGCGTGATCCAGTAGATGGCATTGTCGGGCGCCAACTGCGTGGCCAGCCGCAGCGCGCTGTCAGCCGCGCGCAACCCCGCAATTACGTGCGCATCTCGGATAAATCCACCGCGGCGCGCCTGCGCCGCGCGCTGCCACTTCAGCTGGCCGTAGCGATGCCACACGGCAGCATGCGTCGATCGTGGCGACAGGGCCGCCTCCAGAACGGCCAGCGCCTTCGCGGTATCGCCAGCGGCGAGATACTCGTCGGCTTTCGCCACGACTGCGTCTGACGCACGCACCGCTTGCGCGCACACGCGGGTGGCAGGCAGCATCCCCACCAGCACGGGCGCCAACGCGAGCAGGCGACGTTGCCGCCAGTTGGCGAGCTTCAATATCTGCCACCACCGTCGCGGGGTCCGGCCTGCGCGATCTGCTACGAGAAGTTGGCGCATTGCACGCTCCGCATGAATCGTATTGCTCTCGAACATCGCCGCCCGCCGTTCCGCCGGCAAGAGGCGGAACGACGAGCAGCGGTCACTCAGCGTTCAGTGCCGCGTCGCTATACGACGCGCCGCCCGCACCAGCGGGATTGCCGCGCATCAGGCTCGTTCACAACGGGCGGTGAAGGCCGAAGGCGCCCGCAAGCAATGGCGAGGACGGCGCGGTCAGTAGCGCACGTGAGTCAACGCTCGGGGCCGCGCGCCCGCTCGCCAACATCCACCAGCTGGGTTCGCCAGTCTGAAGCTCCGTGCAGGCGAGTGTCTCCGTTAGCACTCCTCCGTCATCGAAGAGCCCAGACGAGCAGTCGCTTCCGCTGTTCGTCGCGAAGGCGGAGTGCCAGCGGGACAGAGGGTCAGCCCGGCGGCTTTCTGCGAGCGCACACACTGGCCACGCCGAAGCGCACCAGCGCCAGTGCGCGAGCAGTGAGCAAGCCGGGTTGACCCTCTGTCCCGCTGGCACGCGCACACCGCACCGCACCGCGCCGCACCGCACGCCAAGCGCCCGCTATGCGACCTCGGCTACAACTTCGACATCGTCAGGCGACGCAACGTCCCACTCGTTGCTGCACTTGAGACACTTGCGATACGTGCCGCGCGTCTTGTTGCTCTTGGCCTCGGCGCCCACGTAGCCGCAATCCGGGCACACCTCCAACACCGGTTTATCCCACACGACGAAATCGCAATTCGGATAATTCTCGCACCCATAAAACGCCTTGCCGCGCTTCTTGCTGCGTCGCTCAGCGATCTCGCCCCCGTCTTTCGGACACTTGACGCCCGTGGGCATCGACCGCGTGCCGCGACACTTCGGGAACTTGCTGCATCCGAGGAAATCTCCCGAACGACCGTGACGGACGACCATCGGTGCGCCGCACTCCTGACAGAGAAAACTGGTCAGTTCGGCAGGCTTCTTCTCGCCCTTGATGGGTCGCGTGTACTTGCAGACCTTGGGATGGTTTTCGCACGCTACGAACGGACCGAAGAAGCCTCCCTTGGCGACCAGCTTGCCCCCGCACAGCGGGCAGCGCTCCGTCTCGAGCGCCGACAGATCGTAGGCCTCACCAATGAGCACGTCGAGATCGTCATCGTTGAGCGTTCGCTGGAAGGGCGTCCAGAAATCACTCAGCGCGCGCACCCAGTCAATCTCGCCGACAGCGATCTTGTCGAGTTCCTCTTCCATCAGCGCGGTAAACCCGACGTTGAACACATCGGGGAATTTCTTCACCATCACTTTCTCGACAGTCTCGCCCAGTGGTGTTGGAAAGAATCGACGCTGCACGAGTTCGACGTAGCGACGGTCGGCCAACACCGAAATGATTGACGCGTAGGTGGACGGACGACCGATGCCGAGTCGATCGAGTTCCTTGACCAGCGACGCGTCGGAGAAACGGGGCGGCGGTTCGGTAAAGTGCTGACTGGGCGTGATCGCCTTCACCGGCACCGCGTCATTGAGCTCAAGGAATGGCAACGCCTGCTCGTCTTCGAGCGCCTTGCCATCGCCTTCCTCGCGGGCTTCCCGATAGAGCTTGAGGAACCCGTCGAACTTGATGACCGAGCCCGTCGCGCGAAACAGGTACTGATGGCCACCGGCGGGAATGTCGAAGTCGACCGTGGTCGTATCGAACACCGCCGAAGACATCTGCGACGCCATGAAGCGTTTCCAGATCAGCTCATACAGTTTGAACTGGTCGGCGGTCAGCTTCCTGGCCAGTCGTTCGTCGGGCTTGCGCGCGGGGTCGGTGGGACGCACGCCCTCGTGGGCGTCCTGCGCGTTGGCCTTGCTACTCTGATACAACTGCGGCGATGCGGCGAGATACTGCTCACCGTGTTCCGCGCGCAGCCAGTCGCGTGCGGACGCCGCCGAGACTTCTGACACGCGCGAGGAATCGGTACGCATGTAGGTGATGAGACCAACCGCACCGTCTTCACCGCCGACATCGATACCTTCGTACAGATCTTGCGCCAGTCGCATGGTGCGTTTGGAGCCGAAGTTCAGCTTCTTCGCCGCTTCCTGCTGGAGCGTAGACGTCGTGAAGGGTGCCGCCGGATTCTTGCGACGTTCGCGGCGCTTGACCTCGGTGACGGTGAACTGCTTGCGTCCCTCAAGATCGGCGAGCACTCGCTCGGCGTCGGAGCCCGTCGGCAGTTCTGGCTTCTTGTTGTCGACGTGATGCAACTTGGCGACAAACGCCTGTGCGCCCTTCTGCAGATCGGCCGCGATCGTCCAGTACTCCACCGGCGAGAACGCGCGGATCTCTCGCTCGCGTTCGACAATGATGCGCAGGGCTACCGTCTGGACGCGACCGGCCGAGAGTCCCTTTTTGACGGTCTTCCACAGCACCGGACTGGCCTTGTAGCCCACCAGCCGATCGAGCACGCGCCGCGCCTGCTGGGCTTCGACTTTTTTGGTGTCGATCGCCATGGGGTTTGCCATGGATTCCTTCACCTTGTCTTTCGTGATCTCGTGGAACATCACGCGTCGAATGGGCGCCGTCACCGCATGTCGTTTAGGCTGCGTAAAGTACTGCTCGACATGCCAGCCAATGGCTTCCCCTTCCCGATCAGGGTCGGTGGCGATGAAGATTTCGCTGGCGCCTTTCGCAATCCGTTTCAGGTCGTTGAGGATGTCTTCTTTTCCCTCAATCGTGACGTAGTCGGGGGCGAATCCATTTTCGATATCGATGCCCAGCTTCTTCGCGGGCAAGTCGCGCACGTGACCCACGGTCGCGCGCACGGTGTATCCGCGTCCTAAATATTTTCCGATCGTCTTGGCCTTGGCCGGTGATTCGACAATCACCAGCGACGTGCCGTTGGCCACCGTCGACGCGTCGAGATCATCGGGGTCGGCAACACGTACGGTCGTGCGTGAACGGGCACGCGTGCTGCTGGTTTTCGCGACGGATTTGGTCGCGCTCTTCATGACCTTCTTCCCTGCGGCCTTTTTCACGACCGTCTTCTTCGCGGCGACCTTCTTCGCCGCGACCTTCTTCGCCGCGACCGTCGCTGGAGCTACCGCCACTGCCGCGCCTTTTTTGGCCGGAGCGCGTTTGGTCGTACTGCTCGAATCCTTCTTGGTTGTCATCAGCTCTCAGTGAACTTGCGTGCGTTCGCTGCCGGCGGCGGCGTCGTCAAACCCACCCTCTTCGGCAAGGGCGCGGATCTCTGGAAGTCCGATCCGTCCATCTACATGCGTGAGCGCCCTTTCAACCAATTGCTCGAAGTCGTGAAGGTTGACGGCACCGGATCCTCCAAGCATCACCAAGTATCCCCATGCTTCGGCCGTGAACCGACCGCGCTCATGCGGACCCTGAACCCGGAGCGGCGCCTGACGAGCCTGCACAGAGCCGTCCCACAGCGGCTCCGATGCAGTATCACTATAAAGAAGCGAAAGAATCTCACCGATTTGCCGCCGACTGTATCCTTGTGACGACAGGTACGCTTCTACTTCTACCACGTCACTATCGGCGGCGAATCGCTCGCGGAGATCCTCCAACACTGGCACCCAACGATCGTTCATTTCCTAACCTAGTCCTTCGGTCAAGGGACAGGCAAGCGCCACCACCTGTTTCACAACTTGTTGTGAATCAACAGCTTCCACATCTATCTCCAAGTCGGCCTGGGCATACAGCTCAGCTCGGCTCGTCCAAAGACGATCCAGTGTGGCGAGCGGATCGTCCGACTTAAGCAAGGGACGTACCACGCGAGACCTGTCAAGACGGCGCAAAGCCGCCGCCGGCGAAATTCTGAGGTGAATGATACGCCCCGGCGGTCTAACGAGTGGCACCACCTCCGGATTCGTCACCCAGCCACCGCCCGGCGCCAGCACCATGGGAGGCGCGGCCAGGAGCTCGCGCGTCAACGCCACTTCTCGCGCCCGGAACGCGTCTTCCCCGTTTTCCGCGAACAGCCTCGACAGCGATTTGCCAGATCGTCGTTGTATTTCGAGGTCGAAATCAAGGAAAGGACGTCCCAGCGCTATTGCGACTAGTCGCCCGATTGAAGATTTCCCTGCACCAGGGAGTCCGACCAGTATCAAATGACCGTCGTACGGCAACGGCGAGGACCGAGTGGGCGGCGTCGCGCTCTGATCGGTCACCGGTCGATCATCCCATTCGTTCGTCGAGTCGCGCCAGGTAACTCGTCAGATTCCGGCGCACTTCCGCCAGCGAGTCTCCGCCAAACTTTTCCATCAATGCATCGGCCACCACGAACGCGGCCATCGCCTCAGCGATGACGCCCATGGCCGGCACGGCGGTCACATCGCTGCGTTCGGCGACAGCCGCCGCCGCCTTTCCGGTCGCCACGTCAATGGTATTCAGCGGTCGCATGAGCGTGGCAATTGGCTTCATGGCCACGCGGACGACCAGCTCTTCACCGGTCGTCATTCCGCCCTCCGTCCCGCCGGCGCGGTTAGTGTGGCGCCTGACATGGCCCGCACGGGTGCGCCCCGGAGCGGCTTCAATCTCATCGTGCACCTCGGCGCCGGTTCGCCGAGCGGTCTCGAAACCAAGTCCAATCTCGACGCCCTTCACCGCGGGGATAGACATCATCGCCTGGCCCAACCGCCCATCCAGACGCCGATCCCACGAAACATGCGACCCGAGTCCGACTGGCAATCCGGTGACGACAACCTCGCAGATGCCGCCAAGCGTATTGCCGTCCTTCTTCGCCGAGTCGATGCGCTCAATCATACGCTGTTCCGCATCACGATCGAGTGTTCGTAGGGGCGATGCGTCGGAGGCCGCGTTGAGATCGTCGGGCAACACGTCCGGTCGCGCGGCATCCACTCCGCCCAAGTGGACCAGATGGG
>JANLVM010000509.1:0-13852 GCA_031364015.1 Gemmatimonadaceae bacterium | reverse complement strand
GCCGCCCGCGCCGAGGATCATGGAGCGGCCGTCATCCGACGCCGACATGGAGAGCGCCGGCGTTTGGAGCGATGGATCGACGACGCTCGTCGGCTGTTCGGCGCACGCAGACACGCTAGCGACGAGAAGTCCGGCGAGCATGGGACCGCGCAACGCGGTCCACGGGGAGTGGGGCTGGGGCATTTGCGAGGGGGCTGGAATGTGTGATTCACCTTGGAGCGGACACGGCACGCATCGCCTGGCGGGACGATCACTTCACAAGTCAATACGGCCGACCCCTGATGATCTCGCCGTTCCCGGCTACTCGCAAGACCATTACGACCGCTTGCTCTCGTTCGATTTCGCCAATGCTGTGTCCGGTTAGACCGGGCTAGGGGACCGCACGGCGCAGCGACAGATTGAGATCTCGCCGTATCCCGACCCCCCGACTTACGAGCCACCCCTGCGCCAGTACGACTACCAAGCCACCGACGAGTCCCTCTCCGCGCTACGCCGGCTTCGTCGCGCGTGGTCGCGCGTGCATATCGCCGAGACGGCCGTGACGGTTGTGCTTGCCGACGGCTTCGGTGTGTGCATTCAGGTCGAAGCCGCTGACATTGAGGATGCGTTCGAAGCATTTCGGCTGACGGCTACGCTCGACCCCGCTCCGATGGTATACGGCGATGCGATGAGTGCATTCGCCGAGCCGAGCAACGACATCGTGCTGTTTTCAGGCGCGACGTGGAGCGAACAAAACGCCGAGACTCGCGAGCCCATCGTGGCGAAAACGGCAGTGGTGAGTTTCAGCGGTCACCCAGGCCAACTGCCCGACAGCGCCGAGATTGTGTGCATTACCACCGATGCGGTGGTTGTGGCTACGGCGGCCGGCGTAGGTATGCTCATACGAACGGGACTCAAGCCGTACTCGATCGATGTTGTCCACGATCCGGCGGCCGTGCGAGAATTCTTGATCGAACGCGGCTATTCCACCGACCCCTGAACCCTCCTGTCGACTAGCGCGCGGGTACGAGGGGGTTACTTCGCCGCTCGCGTGAAAACCACGTAGTCCGCTGCCGCCGCGTGCGCTTTCCCATCGGCGTTCGCCAGGTCTGCGAGCGGGACGCCGGTCAGCACCACAATCCTGGCCGACGGCATGCGCCGCTTCACGCGCGAGACCGTTCCCAGACCCGCGTCGCTGTGAAATGCGCCGTCTACCTGATAGACGATGCGACCGGGCCACTTGAGCATCGCGTTCGCAATGGACTCCGCCATGGTTTCGTCCTTCACGCACTGCGCTTCGTAGAAGAGATCGGTCATTCTCGCCATCGCGGTGGCATCACCAGCAGTCGGCGGACCGCCGCCTGCGCTGTGTCCGGTCATCGTTGCGGCGAACTTCGTGTAGTACGCGTCCCTGGGACACTGATTGTCAGCTGCCGCGTACGCGCGGTCCACCTTGGCGATCGTGTCCAGCACCGCGAGCCCTTGTTTGCCCACCGCACTCGCGATGCGTCGTGGCACATTGCCGGCGATCACCGGCCAGCCGTGTACGCGCGACAATTCGACCATCGGTCGATAGTCGGTGGCGTAGCGATTCCACGGGCGCGAACCGTCCAGGAAGTTCTTTTCCGAAATCGTGCCCGCGAGATACTGATCGAGCAGCGGCTGCACATCGCGCTCAAACATCTCGAGCGTCACCACGACCTCACCGCGACGCGCCCCGATGGCCGCCAGCACCGCCGCTTCGGCAGAGTGCGTAGCGGGGTCGTCATGCTGCTCTCCGAAGAAGACCACGTCGGCTTTCGACGCGGCGTCGATGAGTCGATCGAAGCTGATAAATCGTGCGGCCTTGGAGTCGTACACGCGGATCGCCGCAGACGACGATGGCGCGACCGACTCCGGGGTGCGGCCGGACGAGGCGCAGGCGCCTGCGAGCAGCAACGGTGCGGCGGCGAGCAGGCGCATGGAAGCGGCGAGAGGCATTACAGGGATCTGGAAGGGAGGAAGGAATGCGGTGTGCGCTCTGGGTCCCAAGAACTCGGCGACGGGCGCGAGACCAGGTATTGCGTCGCAGACGAGCTTCACGGTGACCATGATCGGGACGGCGAGCAGGGCTCCTGGGACGCCCCACAAAGAAAACTGTGAGGCCTTGGCAAGAACAGGCCTGCGAGTAGGCGAATTGCCTAGCGAAGACCAATTGAACAGCGCCACTGCATCCGCTCGTCCTGAGGTATCCACCAGCGCAGGTCGGCGCGGCCACGGTCTGCCACTCGCACCGCATAGCGACGCCATCGATCGGCGATTCGTGGCGCGTGCTCGGACGGCCACTGCTCCATCGGCAACTCCGCGATCACGGTCACACCGGTGTCAGCGGCGTGGTGTGGGGTGATGGACAGCTGCAGCGATGCGGGGGCGAGGAGACCGCGCGACGTGAGGTCTTGGCAGGCCAACATCACCAGGTGGGTCATCACGTAGGCCTGAGATGGCGTAATTATTGCGACCTGCGCGCGCGCCTGGACGCGCACGCCGCGCGGGAGTGACGAGCCCACGAGCCGTTCGATGAGCCGCCACCAATCGTCTGCCGTGCTATTTCTTGTGGGGGCCAACACGGATGGTCCGCGAGGCCCTTGCAGCAGTCGTAACAGACGATGTATGTCCCGGAGCTTCGCAGACAACCCCCGCAACGCTTCGACGTCGGCGGCTGGCACTGTTGAGGCGAGGGCGGCCGCGTGCAGGCCGAGCGCGCTGGAAACACTCCCCAGTTCGTGCGCGATTGTTGTGAAAAGCTCGCGGTACAGCTCGGCCGCTTCCCGAGCCGGAACAAAATATGGATCGCGTGCGGGTGATTTCATTTTACGCTCCCACTGGCGCGCGACCGACAGGTCGCCCTAGGATTGTAGATCTCTGTCCGAGAAGATGCCACCCACCAAGCCATCGGGAACGCCCGTGTCCACATCCCCTATTCGCATTCTGCTGGTCGACGATCATGGCATCATGCGGGAAGGGCTGGCCGCGTTGCTGGAACGTCACGCCGGACTTGAAGTGGTAGGGCAGGCCGGCGACGGTGCGACGGCGCTGGCGCTTTTTCGCGAACTGGCGCCAGATGTCAGTATCGTGGATCTTCGCATGTCACCGATGGACGGCGTTGAACTGACGCAGGCAATTCGCACGATCAATTCCAACGCGCGCGTGGTGTTGTTAACGACGTACGACACCGACGAAGAAGTGTACCGTGGATTGAAGGCGGGAGCCGCGAGCTATGTGCTCAAGGACATCGACTCGGCGGCGCTGATAGAAACTATTCGTACCGTGCATGAAGGACGCAAGGCCATCTCGCCCGAGATCGCAGCAAAACTGGCCGAACATGTGTCGGCGGATGCCCTCACGGCACGGCAGCAAGAGGTGCTCAAGTGTCTGGCGCTGGGCAAGTCGAACATGGAAATCGCCAGCATGCTCTATATCAGCGAGGGCACGGTCAAAGCACACGTCAAAGCGGTGCTGCACAAGCTGGAGGCGCGCGATCGAACGCAGGCGATTGCGATTGCGTTCAAACGCGGACTGATTCGCGCCTTATAGGGTGCCGCGACGGCGAAAACTCAGTCGTCGAGTTCGATGACTGCTTCTCCACGCCTGACGCGGTGAATCGCGTCGATAAGCCGCTCGGCGGTGGTGCCCTTCGACACAAATCCCCACGCCCCGCACGACATGGTGCGTGCTACCAATTCACTGGTCGGATGACCAGTGAACATGATGACACGGGTATCCGGCACCTGCGCGACGATGGCGCGAAGAATCGAGACGGCGTCTACGCCTCCTGGCAGATCGACGTCAAGGATGATGATTGACGGGTGCGCCTGGACCACCGAATCGAGCGAGCGAGCGAAGTCGTCCACACGATGCATTCCGGTGAACCCTTCCTCCAGGTCGAGTCGACGTTCCAACGCATCGACCAACAGTATGTTGTCGTCGATGCACATGACACTGAATGGCGTCGAATCGGTCATGGGGGGTGCTCCCGATTGATGGAGACCTCGGTGCACATCAATCACTCGAGCGCTCTGGCAAGCGCGGCCGCGTCGTGCGCGGCGACCCAGCGAACCGGTTCGTTGGCAAACCTCGCGTCAGGCGGACCTATAACGATCAGCGTGCGCGGAGGTGCGTTGGCGTCGGTGCTGTTCGCAGGGTGCAGAAATCGCGGCAGGGCGTCGGCGTCGCATATCACCACACTGGCCTCATTGGAATTCGCCGCGTCAACGACGGTCATTCTGCGCTGCGCCACGACCATCCGGACCACGGCCAACGCGCGCGGATCGTCCACCTTGAGCTGCACGCGCTGCTCTACGCGCGCCGCCGCGCCGCTCGCTCGCCGCGCATGAAGCACAAAGGTCGCACCCTCGGCATTGAGGGACGCGGCCGTCAGGTTTCCACCAAAGCGTTGCATCAACGCTCGGCTGGCGGCGTGCCCCAGACCGCTCGGCTGCACACGCGAGCGACTGCCTGAGTACGGTTCGAAACAACCACGGAGGGTCTCGCTATCCATCCCGAGACCGTTGTGCGCAATCGTAATCTGCGCACACGCGTCGTCCACTTGCACCGAGAGTGTCACGCGCGGGTGGGACACGTGCTCCATCGCCTGGCGTGCATCCAGTAACACACTCACGACCACCTGCGCCAAAACAGCCGGAGGAATGGCCAGGGCAGGAAGACTCGACGCGAACGAGGCCAGAACCACCGTGTTGGTCGGGAGCGCCCCGGTGACGATCGCCGCGACATCGCTCCACCATGGGTTGAGTCTGGTGACCTGTAGCTCATCTCGCTGCATGAACGGGTCAGAGCTCAGCAGCCGGAGTCCCTCCGCCAGCTGCTGCAGGGGGGCGATGCTCTTGCGGATACTCGCCAAATCCACGTGCGCGCGCGCCGGGAGATCTGTCGATGCCGCCAACACATCCAGACGCAGTAACACGGGCATGACAATGTTGCGCAGATCGTGCCCCAGTCCGCTCGCGAGCGTGCCCAACATTGCCATCCGTGGCAAGTCGTTCTTGCGGCGGTCCGCGACGTATGGATCATCGGGCGGTACAGATGTGGGTTCCGGGGGCATCATCGCGGGCCGTAGGATGAAAACCGTGCGGCGTACATTATTGAGACTAAACAGTAGGGACGCCAGCGGCAGTAACCGAGCGGCCGATATTCCATTACCCATATGAGCGATCGGCGGTGTCGTACGATGGCTGCCAACTGCCACCACGCTATCAGGGCGAAAGAGCAGAACGCGATCGGCGAAGCGGGTGCCAATTCGCCGATGACGCTTAGCTCTTTCGCCCTGATAGCGTGGTTGCAGTTGGTTGAAGTTGGTACTCTCCATGCTCTCCAGCGTTCCGGGCCCGGGCGGCGGCTGTCGTCACGCTGACTTGCGCAGGGCGCAGGGCGACGCGATGCTTTAGTTTGTCCGGTCGCACCTGGTCGTCCGTCTCACCGTTGCTCCCGTCGAGCGAGAGACGCTGTCTCCTCGTCGCCCGCTTGATCGATGGACTCATCAGCTCTGCGTATCGCAGTGGTCGACGACAACGCCGACATCCGCGAAACCTTGTCCATGGTTATTCAGCTGCTTGGTCACGAAAGTGCTGTGTGCAGCACCGGCGAGCTCGCGTTAGAGTGCATTGCACGCTGGCAGCCGCACGTGGCTCTCATCGATATAAGTCTGCCCGGCATGTCGGGCTTCGATGTGGCGCGCCGTGTGTGCGCGTCCACCGTCGGATCATCGCCGATGCTCATCGCGATGACCGGATGGGGCCGTGATGAAGATCGCGCACGCTCACGAGAAGCCGGGTTCCACAAGCATCTGCTCAAACCGGTCGATTTGCCCCAACTGCGGGCATTGTTTGACGAAGTTGCGCGCGGCGCATCTCCAGAGCGTGTCGTGTCTGCCTGATCCAACAGTCACCTGAGGGGTTTGCGCTCGGGGCCCGGCCGAGCCTATCAGGCTTTCGGAGTACGAAAATTCACCTCCTTCGAGGACGCGCCACGGCAGACGATCCCAGGTAGAATGCCACGTGGCTCGTGCCGAGAACCGCAGAGCGAGAAATCCCGTCTGGCGGCGGCCGGAGATGCGTAGGTGAATCGGAGGATGCAGGATCATGAGTCGCAGTCCAAATGTTTGGCTGGTAATTGCGGGTATCGCACTCGCAGCTTTCGCGTGTCGCGGCGAGCGCGTCAATGGCGAGCGCGTCAATCGAGATGGCATGATGATGCTCATTTCCGTCGACAGCCTCATCGTGCAGGCCGGTCAAGCCGCCGGCGCGACTGTCGGGTTCGCGCGTCGTCATGACGTTGACGTGCCGATCATGCTCGTTGCTCACGGCGTCCCCGTGGGCGCCACGGTCGCCTTTGGCCGCGACCGCTTGACCGGCGCGTCGACCTCGACAATTCTCGTGGTGTCGCTCGCGTCTGCGGTGGTTCCGGGTACGTACCCGATCACGATATTCGCCCGTCGCGCGGGAGCTGGTGATTACACGGCGACGTTCAGGCTCGTGATCGCGTCGGCCGTACGACCGGCGATCAAGGGTCGAGTTCGCGTGCGGGGCGGCGCTGACGTCTGGAGCTTCGCGGGCACGCGACTCCCGATACGGCTTCGTTCGCGTGACGCGTCGTTGCGATACGCCCAGCCGGCGTTCGCCGGACGTGTGTCATGATGCGCTTCGCAATAGTCGATCGGCACAGCAGCCGCGAGCGCAGCGCGCAGCGAGGGGTGCTGCTCGCACTTCTATCACTGACGGCGCTGGCTGGACTAGCGGCGTGGTGGGCGACCGCCGACTGGGCGGAGTTCTACGCCAGACTCTCGCGTCCTGCGTGGGCACCACACACGAATCTGATGATCTCGTTCTGGGCTGTGCCGTACTTGCTCGCCGCAACTGCGACGTGGTTGAGTGTCAAGGAATGGGGTTGGAAGATCTCACAAGGCCTCGTCTCGCTGTACTTGCTCCAGCTATTTGTGAGTGCCTTATGGCAGATTTTGCTATTTGGAAGGCACTTTGGTGCTGCCGCCTTTGTGGTCGGCACGCTGCTCGTGATCTTGGCCTCAGTCAGCAGCACCGCGCTGTTCCGCTTGCACAAGCGAGCAGCCATGCTCATGTGGCCGTACGTGATCTGGGTAACGTTCACGCTGGTGCTGACGTTCTCAGTCTGGCGCCGGAATCCGTTTCTGCTCTGAGTGCCCGGATTCTTTCGACCCTGCTCGTCGCACGCACGCGCGAATGATCAGGCCGATTGATGCTCGACGTCGAACGCTTCGAACGAAACAGCGATCGACATATCGATGGTGAAGACGGATCCAACACCGAGCTCGCTCTCCAGCGCGAGCGTTCCTCCCATCGCTTCGACGAGTCGACGGCTGATGGTCAATCCGAGACCGGTGCCCTTAGCGCGACGCGATGCGCTGCCGTCGACTTGGTGAAACGGTAAAAACACCTGCTGCTGGTGCTCGGGCGCGATGCCGACCCCTGAATCGACAACCTGAATTCTCGCTCGTCCACCGCCCGTGCTGGCGCGAATCGCCACGAAACCGTCCTGCGAAGTAAACCGCGCGGCGTTGGCCACCAGATTGATCAAGACCTGTTTCAAACGTTCGCGATCGGCCAGCAGGGCGATGTCGCCCGCATCGGGCGGAACACTAAAATCTATGCCTCGTTCTGCAATCAATGGGCGCACGATGGGATCGATGTCGGCGAGGAGCACGCCGAGCGTGACCGGCTGTTGGTCAAGCAACAGCTGACCGGACTCGACTTGCGTCAGGTCGAGCATATCGTTGATGATGCTCAGCAGGTGAACCTGATTGGCCTGAATGCGATCAAGATCTCCTCGCTGCCTGGCGTTCAGCTCACCGCGAACACCGAGTTGCAAGATCTCCGCGTATCCGGCAATGGCGCTCAATGGGGTGCGCAGCTCATGACTCATCATCGCCAGGAATTCGGATTTTGCCCGGTTCGCACGTTGCGCTTCGGCACGGGCATGGTCGCTGGCGATTCGTGACTCGGTCGCGACCCGCTGCGCCTCCTGTAGCTGGCGATTGCGTTCTTTCAGCTCGCTCGCCAACGCCTCGGATTCGCGCATGCGGCGACCCAGCTCGTCATGCGACTGACCTATGCGTTCCGCCATGCGATTGAACGCGGCTGCGAGCTGCCCGAGCTCGTCGTCGGAGCGCACCGTTTCGCGTCGCCCGAAGTCGCCCAACGAAATGTCCCGTGCGGCACGCGTGAGTGACTGAAGCGGACGCGTCACCTGACGACTCACCCAGCGGGCGCCAAGCACACCGATGGAGAGGAGGACGATCGCTACGACCAGTGTGCGACGGAGAAAGACGAACGCGCCGGTGTTGACCGCCGCCGCTGTCGTGGTGAAGATGGCGACCCACGGTGTCCCGCGCACCGCCGCTTTCTCGCCGAATATCGGCTCACCATTTCGGGGTGTCAGGCGAAAACTGTCAGGGACCGCGCGAATGTCAAAGAGCGGCGGCAGCGTCATCCCCGAGGCATTTACCCACAAATCGTTGCGAAGGCTGGTGAAAAAAATTGAGAACTCCCTCCCAGTGAGCGCTTTCAACTGTTGCACCAGGAAGGGGGAACCACGTAAACGGCGCTGCTCGGCGAACATCGCGACACCGTTGGTCGGTCGAACCGGCGCGACAATCCAAAAGTGCACTTCGGATCCGCGAAGGAAGAGCCGACTGATAGTCGCGCGCGCGACTGGCGTGCTTTCCGCGATGGCGGAGTCGAGGGTGGCACGCTCCGGAGTCGCCAGCTCGGGACCGTACAGGCGTTGCGCGGGAATACCGCGAATGACAAGCACCTGACGCATGGCCGCGCTGTCGCGGCGAGGCTCCAACAATGCCTGGGCCGCTTGTATCGCTTCGTTGGACGTCGGCGAGTGTGCCAACGCCACGATGCGTTCCTCGTTACTCAATCGTTCAAACGCATCGCGTCGCACGCGCAGGGCACGACTCATGTTGTCGACGGACTGCGCACGCACGGTGCTGAGTTGCGCGGTGGCTGCCGCGATCGACGCCTGCCGAACCTCTCCAAATGCAATTATTCCAAACGCAGCGAGAGAGACAATCAGGAGGCAAGAAATCAAGAACGGCAGCCGCCGCTCCAACGACGCGCTACCTCGGGGAATCTCCAGGGAATTGAAGACTGACCAGGACATGTGTGGTCATCCCCCGCCTGCGTCGTCCGAAGCGGTACCCGAACGAGCGGATTGACGAGCCAGAACCAATTCTACCTCGCGAATGAGGGCTTCTCCAGACACGGGCTTGACCAAATAGCCATCCACGCCGGCACCCATCGCCCGCTGTCGTTCGGCGCGAAGCCCATGCGCCGTGAGTGCGACAATTGGGAGATGAGCGGTCGCGGGATCGCGCTTGAGCAACCGGGTCGCTTCCACGCCGTCTATCCCTGGTAGTCCGATATCCATAAGCACGAGTGCGGGTTGCCTGGTTTTCGCCATGACGATTCCAACTTCAGCCCCGTCGGCCTCACACACCTCAAAGCCGTGAGCCCCGAGCAACGTGCCGTAGATCACACGGTTGTCCTCGTGGTCTTCAACGAGAAGTATGACGCGCAACGCTTTTTCGATTTCCACGGTGATCAAATTCTGGGGACGTTGCGAATATCGCTATTGTCCCTAAGAGGTAGACATCCCGAACCCCGGCGCGCGCCGCATGACGCGCAACGATGTCATCACCAACAGGTCGAGGGCGCAATAGAAGGCCCCGGCCGCCACCGGTGGATTGAGTGTCACCATGCCGGTATTGCCCACCTGCGCGCGCCAGTGCCAATTCCCCAGCGAGGTGCCGTACAACTCCATGGCCAACGCCACCACGAACATGGTGGCATAGAGTTTGCGCTCGCGGCCAAAAATCACGCTGGACAGAAATACTGCGGCCAGCAGCGCGCTGAACGTATCCCGCCCCGTTAGCGCGAGCACGCTCACCACGATGGCGGCGGCCACGGCGATCACGCGAACGGTCAGTGTGGAAATGCGGGGTGCGACGGACAGTCCCAGCAGAAACAACAACACGTGTCCTGGAGGCACGAACAGCGGAAGATTACCCAGTCGATAGTCGTACACGCGCCACACGAGTGAGAGCAGGATCTCGCCGACACTCGCGAAGACGAGGCATATCAGCATCATCGCGCGGCCCCCACTGTCGAGTCCACGCAGAATCCAAAGAAATGCGAGCCACGTAGCCGCGACGACCAACGGTTGTCCCCAGCGCCCACCGAACTGGTCAACGAGCAAACCGGTCGTGATCAGGGCGGGGACGAGCAGGAGGATCCGGCGCGTGGGCAGGGTGGGCATGAGATTGTTCGCGGCTACTTCGCACGCCCCGTAAGAAACTCCACCGCCAACGCCGCCATCGCTTTCACTCCTGTCGGCAACGCGGCCTCATCCACCACAAACAACGGCGAATGATTCGCCGGCGCCGTCCGCCAGTCCACGGTTTTGGGTGTGATGCCAAGGTTGAAGAACACTCCAGGCACGCGCTCTTGATAGAACGAAAAGTCCTCGGAGGCAGTCCAGAGTCCCGGCACGATAACCCCCGCCGCTCCTGCAGCCCACTGTAAGGTGGGCATCGCGCGCGTCGTCAGTGCGCTGTCATTGCGCGTCACCAGATATCCGCTGTCGATTCGCACTCGAGCCGTCGCGCCCGCGCCAGCGGCAATGTGTTCTGCCGTTGCCGTCACACGCTTGAAGATCTCGGCGCGCACGTTCATATCGAACGTGCGAATCGTACCTAACATGACCACGCTGTCGGGAATGATGTTGCTGCGAACGCCGCCCTGAAATGAACCCACGGTGATGATTGCGGGCAGCTGACTGATGTCAACCTGGCGGCTCACGATGGTCTGCAATCCCAGTACGATTTGCGAGCCAACGACAATGGGATCGACGCCGCCCCACGGCGAGGCACCATGCGTTTGTCGGCCGCGCACGACTACGGTAAAGGAGTTCGAAGCGGCCATGATCGGACCCTGTCGCGCGGTAAGTTGACCCAGTGGACCGGGCCCCACGTGTAATCCAAACACCGCGTCGACTTTTGGATTGTCCAATACGCCGTCGCGAATCATCAGCTCGGCGCCACCCCGACCATCTGGCAGTCCTTCCTCGGCGGGCTGAAAAATGAACTTGACCGAGCCGGCGAGCTTGTCCTTCATCCCAACTAATACTTCGGCCGCGCCGAGCAGCATGGCCACGTGCGTGTCGTGACCACAGGCATGCATGATCCCGACCGGAGCGCCGCGATAGGTGCCGCGCGCTTTTGACTTGAAGGGAAGGTCGACGAGCTCCTCGACCGGCAAGCCATCCATATCGGCGCGCAACGCGACCACCGGTCCGGGACGGGCACCTTTCAGCAGACCCACGACGCCATGTCCGCCAACACCGGCGCGAACTTCGATGCCCATCGCCGCCAACTGTTCAGCGACCAGCTTAGACGTGCGCACTTCCTCACCCGAGAGTTCGGGATGCGCGTGAATGTCGCGACGCCACGCGATCACCTTGGGCATCACGGTCGCCACACGTTGCTCAATCTCGGCGTTCAGCGGCGTGGCCTTGGCGACGGGCCGTTGCGCACCAGACGACGCAAACGCGATCAGGGAGAGCGCGGACGGAACGAGACGGGAGAACAGTCGGAGCATGACGTGGCGGGCTGACGGGGCTGGCTGAGGACGTGGTGACCTTGAATAATGTGTCCAGTGAGTCATCGGTGGGCACTGGTTCAGTTTCGCGACGCGAAAAACATCCGAATCACAGTCGTGACACGGGAGACTCGAGTCCCGGTCGGTAGTGAGTCTCCCGCGCGGGCGTTATCCTACGCAGTGCCCCACGATACCGCCCTCCTCTTCACCATCGCCGGCGCCTTTGGAGCAGCCTTCCTCCTGGGCTTCGGTGCGTCGAAGATCGGCCTGCCCCCACTGGTCGGGTATCTGGTCGCGGGCATCCTGCTGGGACCACATTCGCCGGGATTCGTCGCCGACGTCGGACTGGCCTCGCAGCTCGCCGAGATTGGCGTCATCCTGCTGATGTTCGGCGTGGGGCTGCACTTCTCGCCGGGCGACCTGCTGCGCGTGCGGCGCATCGCGTTGCCTGGTGCGTTGATCCAAATGGCAATCGCGACCGCATTGGGCAGTGGGCTCGCACTCTCGTGGGGTTGGAGTGTGTCGGCGGCGATCATGTTCGGCCTCGGACTTTCGGTGGCGAGCACGGTGGTGGTGCTGCGAGTACTGGAGTCACGCGGACTACTCGACTCCATTGATGGCCGCGTCATTGTGGGCTGGTTGGTGGTCGAAGATCTCGCGGTGGTACTCGCGCTGGTGCTTCTCCCGGCGGTGCTCGAAGCGGTTGGCGGCGCCAGTACGCAAAATCCGCTGCCGAGTGGCGGAGTGGCGTGGGCGATTGCGCTCACGCTTGTTAAACTTGCCGCGTTCATCGTGCTGATGGGTGTGGTGGGTCGACGCGCCGTGCCATGGTTGCTCACGCACGTGGCGCGTAGCGGATCGCGCGAACTGTTCACGCTGGCCGTGCTCGCCGTGGCGCTTGGAGTCGCCGTTGGTTCGGCCGCGCTGTTCGGTGTGTCGTTCGCGTTGGGTGCGTTCGTGGCCGGCATGGTTATCGGTGAATCGGATCTGTCGTACCGTGCGGCCGCCGACGCACTCCCGCTGCAAGACGCTTTTGCCGTCCTGTTCTTTGTGTCGGTGGGGATGCTCATCGACCCGCTGGTGCTACTGATGGAACCCCTGCGTCTGCTCGAAACGGTGGTGGTGGTGGTGGTGGGCAACACGGTGGTCTCCGCAGTGCTGATGGTACTGTTACGGCATCCGTTGCGCGCATCACTCCGATTGGGTGCGAGCCTGGGACAGATTGGCGAGTTCTCGTTTATCCTCGCCGCGCTTGGCGTGTCATTAGGGGTACTTTCGGAGGACGCACGCAGCCTGCTCCTGGGTGCCGCACTCCTGACGATTGCGATGAATCCGCTGGTGTTCGCCGGTCTCGACCGGTTGGGCGAATGGATCGCCGCCCGTCCACGGCTGCTTGATCGCCTTGAGCGTCGACAGGCCCCACTGGTTGCGGACACCGACCATCACGCCGCGTTGGCACCCGATCACGCCATCCTGATCGGGTACGGTCGCGTCGGTCGCACAATCGGCGACGCGCTGCAACGAGTGGGGGTACCGTTCATCGCCATCGAGCAGGACCGGCGCGTGGTCGAAGCGATGCGCACCATCGGCGTGAGCACGATTTACGGCGACGCGACGCAGTCGGGAATTCTGAACTACGCGCATCCCGAGCTCGCGCGCTTGCTGGTGATCGCGTCACCCGACCCCTACCATGCGCGATACATCATCACCCTGGCGCGCGCCAAGAATCCGAATATCGATATCATCGTGCGCACACACAGCGATCAGGAGCAGGAGTTGTTCGAATCGATGGGCGTCAGCAAGTCGCTGATGGGAGAACGCGAATTGGCTTTTGGCATGGCGTACCACAGTCTGCGGGCTCTGGGCTGCGACGATGATCGAGCCGACGATATCGTGGAACAACTTCGCGGCGGGATTCGCATGCCGACGCGCGAGTTCAGCACGCTCATGCCGCCCGCATCAGCGCGAAAGGGCTAGGCGCTACAGACGTTCCACGCCGGGCCTTCCGTGTTGCGCACGCCAGCGCACGCCGTTTCAATCGGCGCACCGGGCTTGCTGACATAGCCCACGCTTCGGAATTCCGAAAGCCATTGCGACCGGTCGATCGTGCAGCTGATGTAGCCGCGACGGTTTTCATGCCACTTGATGTGCGGATTCTCGCTCAGCTGCGTGCGCGTACG
>JANLVM010000492.1:0-1569 GCA_031364015.1 Gemmatimonadaceae bacterium | reverse complement strand
CGCCCGAACGTGTTCGGCTCGAACTGGAGTGGTCGTGTGGTCGCGAACTCAAACGCGTCTATGGCGCCCGTGTAAATGAGATCATGATCGTGGTATCCCGGCAGGTCTTCCGGACTACCGCGACTCATGCGAAGGCCGCTCGACATCCGCATCACGTCCATCACACGAATACGCGCACGCGGGTCGTTGGGTGTTTTATACCACTCGGGAACCGGCGCGGGATCCTCCAGCCGCAATGCTCCTTGCTGGATGAGGAGGCCGATGAGCGTGCCGGTGATGCTCTTACCCATCGACCAGCTTTCGAGCTGCATGTCCTTGTTCGCACCATTGGCGTAGCGCTCCGCGACGATCACACCCTTGTGGAGCACCACAAAGCCGGCGGTCAATCCTGACGGAGTCGCGAATGCGGCGTCGACCGCGCGTCGGAGCTTGACCGTATCGATGCTGCGATCGATTGGACCGCTCGGTAGCAGATCACCCATGGGCCAGCGCATGCTGGCCGCATCGGGGAGTTTGGACACCACGCGAACCGGGGTGAAGTACACACTATCGCGACCCGGCTGGTGAATCACGCATCCTTGATCGCCGTACAGTTTGGCTTCGCGCGTGATGCGGTTGGCAAGCGACAGTCGCACCAGCTTTCGCTCGCGGTCCACCTGAAAATCAGTGATGGAATCGAGCTTCGCGCCGAGGAAGTAGGCTGATACGTGCGCGCGTGCTTCGGTGGGCTCACGCCCGGACACGAAGAGCGCCGAGCAGAGCACTTTTGCGGTGCCGGCAACGCGCCAGCTGTCGGGATCGTCGGGTGGGAATCCGGGCTGCGAGCGCGCGGAGGTAGGCGTTGCGACAGACAGGAGGAGCAGCGCGACCGCTGCCGACAGTCCACGCGTGGTACGGTGAGCGTTCATGTTTGGTGCGGCTCGAGGGTTTTTCGGGTCCCATCGTGAACCACGTGGAAACGGGACGGCGTAGGACCATGACGCGCGTAACATACGCTGGCCCCGTCTGGCTTGCACCACGGTCGTTTCAGAACTCCCAGCTGATGCCGACTGCGGGGACGAGGCCCAGCCACGTCTTGTCATCGCGCGGGTAGATGAAACCGCCACGGCCATCGGGGAGGTGCTTCCCTTCGCTGTTACGCGTATCCAGATCGAACTTCCGTAGATTCTTGCGGTTGTACACGTTGATCACGTGTGCGTACGTGGAGAGTCGGCCGCGACCGAGGTCAAAGTGTCGGTTGACGCGCACATCCATGCGGTGATACGCGGGGTATCGCTCCGCCCGGAACGCGGAGTGAAGCGCGAAAAAGTGCAGGTCGCCGTTCGGAAGCGTGGTAAATCCAAAGTTGTACAGCGTGAGTGGTTGGCCATTATAGAACTGCCACGAGACACTGGTATGCCACCTCACGCCGGGCCGGTAGTTCACGTCGGCGTAGATGGCAGTGATCATGGCAGTGATCATGGCAGTGATCATGGCAAAGCTGATCGGACGGCGTGTCCGGAGATCGACAATGTGGCCTTGAACAGTTCCGGTCGACTGGCCTTGCGCGATCGCTGGACGGGTAGAGCC
>JANLVM010000490.1:0-10936 GCA_031364015.1 Gemmatimonadaceae bacterium | reverse complement strand
CAGCACTGAGCCAACGCTCAGTGCTGGGGCTTTGAGTTGCGGTGCTCTCCTCACGCGTTGTTATTTTCCATGCATGAGCACCACGCCCAAGCCCTCCTTTGTTCGCGGACTGTTCGCTGGCGAAATCGCCGATGAACTCCTGTTTCCGTATCCCGCACCGCTCGACGAGCGCCGTCCTGAAGAAGCGCACACGGTGCGCCAACTGATCGAGGCGCTTCACGCTATGGTCGCCAGCGGTCTTATCGACTCTCGCGAGTTCGACGAAACCGAAACGATCCCCGAACCTGTCATCGACGCGTTCGCTCACGCCGGCTTACTCGGCCTCACGATCCCCACCGCGTATGGTGGACTCGGCCTGTCCGCCTCGGCGTATGCTCGCGTGTTTGGGGCGGTGGCCGCGATGGATGCGTCGCTCGCCGTGCTGATCGGTGTGCATTGCGGTTTAGGCAGCAAAGCGATCGTCCTGTTTGGCAACAACGAGCAGAAGGCGCGCTATCTGCCTGGTCTCGCCCGGGGCGACACGTTGGCCGCGTACGCCCTTACGGAACCGGAAACCGGTTCTGACGCACAGCACATCGTGACGCAGGCGCGCCGCGCGCCCGATGATCGGGGATGGCTATTGACGGGGCGCAAGCACTGGATCGGCAACGGACATCGCGCGGGCGTGATCGCTACCTTTGCGCAGACAGCGGTCGTGCGCGACGGCGTCACGGTGATGCGTCCAACTGCCTTCATCATTCGGCCGGACATGCCGGGCTTTCGCATTGATGGCACGGTGCGCAAGCTCGGTATTCGCGGCTCGACGCAGGCCGAGTTGGTTTTTGACGAGCTCCAGGTTCCCGATGATCACGTGTTGGGCGAGGTGGGCCGCGGCTTTGGTGTTGCCGTGAACGCACTGAATGCTGGTCGACTTTCGCTCGCTTCGGGGTGTACGTCCGCCTGCAAGCGACTGCTGGGCGAGTACACGCGCTACGCCGAGGCGCGCACACAGTTTGGCGGGCCGCTGGCTTCTTTTGAAGTTACGCAGCGAAAAATGGCCACCATGGCGTCCGAGACGTACGCCGCTGATGCGATGGTCGGCGCGCTGGCCGCCGCCCTGGATTCCGAGCACGTCGATGCGTCGCTCGAGGCCGCGTGCGCGAAGGTATTTGCGAGCGAACTCGTGTGGCGCACCGCCGATGACCTTGTTCAACTCGCCGGCGGGCGTGGGTTTGTGAAGCCGTGGCCGTATGAGCGCTACCTGCGTGACGCGCGTATCAATCGGATTTTTGAGGGGGCGAACGAGGTTTTGCGGTTGTTTGTGGGACTCAATGGCATTCAGGAGCCGGCGGAAGAGCTCCGAGAGCTCTCTGATGCCCTGCGCAATCCGATTCAGAACTGGCAGCTCGTCTCGGAATACGCCGTCGAGCGCGTGCGAACGGCGCTTGGTCGGCGCGACCGACTGACCGTCACGCTGCACGCGTCGCTCAAGCCGCACGCCGAGTTCGTGGAGAAGCACGTCGCCGAGCTGGCCGCTGCGACGCAGAAACTGGTGGTGAAGCACAAGAAGGAAATATTGCATCGGCAGCTTGTTGTCGAACGCCTGGCGGACATGGCGATCGAACTGTATGCGTGTCTGACCACGCTCTCACGTACCCAACGACTGATCGGTGAGTGTGGCGCCGATGCGTGCAGCCGCGAAATCGCGCTCACTGAGCTGTTTTGCATGCAATCTGGTCGTCGATTTCGCGCGCTTCGGATGGAGCTTGAAGGCGACGCCGGAGAGTCGATCGATACGCTGCGCCGACGCGTGGCGGCAACCATTCGCACCGATGCTGGCTATGCGTCACGCGACGCGTTGATGGATGCGCCGGAGTCGCCATTGCCCGCGTGGAGTCTCACGAGAGACGAGCAAGAAGGCCGAGCGTAGAGCACGATCGCTCCATGTTTTGCGTTTCAGGCCACCACAACGCCGGTACAACGTCCAAGGCCTATGCGGACCGCGCCGTCCCGTTCCGCGTACGCCGTCATGATCACTTCGTCTCCGTCTTCCAGGAACGCGCGCGACTCGCCGTTGGGCAGTGTCAATTGCTCGGCACCGCGCCACGTCAGCTCCAGCAGGCACCCGCGACTGTCTTTGGCGATGCCCGAGACAGTGCCGCTCCCGAGCAAGTCGCCGGCACGCATGGCGCACCCATTGCTGGTGTGATGCGCGAGCATCTGTCCGGCGGACCAGTAGAGGTCGAGCGCACTGGCGCTCGTTACTCGCACCGGCGCGTCATTGGCGTCGCGCATTTTCGCGGTACGCAACCAGACTTCCATCGTGATCGCGAATCCACCGCGCGCTTGATCGCTGGGATCGGTGAGATACGGTAACGGCGATGGATCGCCCGCCGCGCGCGGCGCAAGCGGCGCGCGGAATGGCTGCAGCGCTTCCGTGGTCACCACCCATGGGCTGATGCTGCTGGCAAAGTTCTTCGCCAGGAACGGCCCGAGCGGCTGATACTCCCAGCTCTGGATGTCGCGCGCCGACCAGTCGTTCAGGATACACACGCCGAACAGGTGGTCTTCTGCCTCCGCGAGCGGAATGGGTTCGCCCATGACGTTGCCGGTGGCCACGAACGCACCCAGTTCGATTTCGTAGTCGAGTGACCGCGACGCACCGACGCTCGGCGTTGTGTCATTGGGTCCCATGCGTTGACCGTTTGGCCGGCGAACTGGTGTGCCGGAAACGACAATCGTTGACGAGCGACCGTGGTAGCCGATGGGAACCCATTTGTAATTGGGGAGCAGCGGATTGTCCGGGCGAAACATCGAACCCACGTTGGTCGCGTGATGCACAGATGCGTAGAAGTCGGTATAGTCGCCAATCTCGACGGGCAGAAACAGCTCGGCGGCCTGCTGCGGGATTAACGCATACTCGATGGTCTGTCGCGCATGCACCGCAGTACTTTCGGAGAGGAGCGTAGAAACGGCCATTCTCAGTGCGCGGCGTGCACCCGCACCGCGCGACATCAGTGCATTGAGTGTGGGTGACGCGCAGGCGCGAGCCGCCTGTTGTGCCTCGACCGTTTCCCGCTCGAAGAGGCCCGCCGCCAAACACGCCGCCACGTCGAGGATGACATCCCCGATTGCGATACCGACCCGTGGAGCCTTACGCGAACCGGCGCGACGGAATACCCCGAACGGCAGGTTCTGTATGGGGAAATCGGTGCCCGGGACATTGGCAGATTCGATCCAGCTTCGGAGCGCCGGGTCGGTGGTGTGGTCGATCATGCTGTCGTGTCGCCTGACGAAGTGTGGTCGCGCCTCACATCCAGCCTAACGCCTTGAGGTCGTCCACCGGCTCCGTGAACGAGCATGATCCGAAGCTCACCAGCAGCGTTTCGCGCACTCGCTGCAGCAGCGCGCGGTCGAGCGTGATGATACCGGTTGCGCTGCGCCAGCTGACTTGCACCTCGTCGATCGACAGCGTGGTTGGATCGGACTCTTCGAGGAGCTGCGCAGCAAGTGCGGCGTCTTCACCGTTGGCCAGTAGCGCCGCCGCGAGGAACACGTTCACATAGCCAAACATGCTGCCTGTCGGCGCCGCGGCATCGTACGTCAGGCGGTACGCACCGCGCAGTGCGTGGTGCAGTCCCGCCGTCGCCTTTGCCGTGATGTTATGCGCGATGCAGGTCTGCAAGAACGCGATAATCGAATCGGTCGATGGAAACGCATCGGCGACCACGCCACCGGTGCGCATCTTGGCGCGGCGTCCGGTCGCGGCAATGCGCGGCAGCAAGTCGAGTGCGTGGGCGAACGGCACTTCGAGATAGGTGACCAGCTCCTGCGGGATGGCCGCATTGACCGACGCCAGCTCGGCGGCGCTGCTCACACGCACGTCGTACGCGTCTACAATAGCGCCGCACTCTTCAAAACAGACGCGATGTCGTTCGTTGAAGGCGGCCATGCGGTCGAGATCGGCGGGAATGTCACCACTGGCTGTCACCGACAAGCGCCAGGGAATGGCGCCGGCGTCGCGCGGCAGTAGCGGATCGGCCAGTTGCGAGAAGGTCGCGAGCGCACTGGCGGGACACACGAAACGCCCGAGCATCCACCCTGCACCGCCGGCGCGATAGTGCGCGTATTGGCGCACGGCGACCGCAATGTCCAGCGCGGCGGGCGGATACACGCCCGCGTAATCGACGATTCCTTCCATCAATATGCGCGACGCGTGGTCGGTGACGGGAGGACGTCGCGTGGGCATTTTCGCTTACAGACCGTCGAAATCGAGGGCGAGATCGAGGGCGGGTGCCGAGTGCGTGAGCGCGCCAATGGAGATTCGATCGACACCGGTTTCCGCAATACCACGAACGGTCTCCAGTGTGACGCCGCCGGACGCTTCAATCGTGACCTTCCCTTTGCCGCGCGCGACCGCCTGTCGCATTACGTCGAGTGGCATGTTGTCCAGCAGGATCCAGTCGGCGCCAGCGGCCAGCGCTTGATCGACCTGCGCGAGTGAGTCGCATTCCACCTGGATTGGCATGTCCGATCGCGCCAGCGTGCGTGCACGTGAAACCGCCGCCGCGATATCGCCACCAATCGCGGCCAGATGATTGTCTTTGATGAGCACGCCGCTCTGCAGGTCCATACGATGATTCACGCCACCGCCCGTGCGCACCGCATACTTCTGCATAACGCGCCACCCCGGCAGCGTCTTCCGGGTGTCCAGAATCTGCGCCGAGGTGCCTTGTACCAGATTGATGTACGATGCGGTCAAGGTCGCGATGCCCGAGAGATGTTGGAGATAGTTGAGTGCGACGCGTTCGGCCGACAACATCCCGCGTGCACTGCCAGACAAGTACATGACGGACGCGCCCTTGGCGACGCGCGTACCGTCTTCGGCATCGACACGGATCGTCAGGTGCGGATCGACCTGCCGAAACGCCTCGATCGCGAACGGTATGCCCGCAATCACCCCTCCACGACGCGCCACCAGACTGCTGCGCACATGGCGTGTGCTGACGACGGTGGCGAGTGTGGACAGATCGTTCTGCGCTTGATCCTCCAAGAGCGCGGCCCGCACATGCGCCCGGATCTCCGTCGGCGAGAGGGGGAAGTCGACGGGCACCACCGCGCTGCTTTCCGCCGAGGTGTCCAGCGGGGTGATGGTGCGTGGCCGAATGATCGCCTGTGCGCGCGGCGGCGTGGGCCGTAACGGCGGATGATAGTCACTCATTCACCTGGATCCTCGGAGCTGAAGGGACTCGGCGTGTGGCCGCCGCCGATGGAAACCATGCGCTCGATAGCGGTGCGGGCGCGCACGGCGATGTCGTTCGGCACGGCAATTCGATGTTGCAAGTGCCGCAGGGCATCACGCACTTTGGGAAGCGTGGTCACCTTCATGTACGCGCATTCTGCGCGATCGTTGGCCGCAATGAAATGCTTGGTCGGATTCTCGCGACGTAATCGGTGCAGAATGCCAATTTCGGTGGCCACAATAAATGTGTCGTTCGTACTCTGTGCGGGTCGCCGGATCATTCCTTCGGTCGAGAGAATCTGCACGCCGTCGGCCGCGATGGCGCCCGCAGAGATGGCTTCCACCACTGGTGTCGCACATCCGCATTCCGGGTGAATCAGGAACTCGGCCCCCGGATGCTGCGCCCGCGTGAGGTTGATGTGTTCCGGATCGATTCCCGCATGCACATGACACTCCCCCATCCATACGTGCATGTTGTCCCGTCCTGTCAGACGTCGAACATGGGCGCCCAGAAACATGTCAGGCAGGAACAGGATCTCGCGGTCGGCGGGTATGGCATTCACCACCTCGACCGCGTTGCCCGACGTGCAGCAGTAATCGCTCTCGGCCTTGACCTCGGCGGAGGTGTTCACATACGACACCACGACCGCGTCGGGATGTTCGGCTTTCCACGCGCGTAGTTGATCGGCGTTGATGGTGCTGGCCAGCGAGCAGCCAGCCGCAAGATCCGGCAGTAAGACGGACTTGGTGGGCGAGAGGATCGCCGCCGTTTCAGCCATGAAGTGCACGCCGCAAAACACAATCACTTCGGCGTCAGTCTTCGCGGCTTCACGCGAGAGCCCCAGCGAGTCGCCCACGTAATCCGCGACATCCTGGATTTCTGGCCGCTCGTAGTTGTGGGCGAGCACGACGGCGTTTCGCACCTTCGCCAGATCGCGAATTTCCTCGGCAAGGATTGGATCGTAGTGTGCTTCGAGAATGGTCATGTGTGAGCCGTCAACCGTCATGAGTTGTCAGGTCTGTCTGGTCTTGATGCCAACATGGTGATACACGCGTGACTACCACGTGATGTGCCGATCCTGCCACTTCCGACGGGTCTTGGGAAAATCGCTACGGAAGTGCCCTCCGCGCGACTCCTTGCGCATGAGCGACGCCTCCGTCACCAGCGTCGCGGTCGTGTGCAGATTGCGCTCCTCGGTCGCGCCCGGGGGCAGTCGTTCGCCAATCGACGCCAGCTGCGCGAGACATCGACGAAGGCCGGGGGCCGTGCGGGCGATTGAGGCGTACTCCCACATGACCTGGCGAATCTCGTCGGCCGCCACTTGTGCCGCGCCCCGATCGTCGAGCAACGGAACCGACCACGGGGCCTCGTCGGGTTCAGGAAGGCCTTCCGGGGTTTCAATGAGGTCCCGAGCGACGCGCTCGGCGAACACCAGGCCTTCCAGCAGCGAGTTCGATGCCAGTCGATTGGCGCCATGCACACCGGTACGTGCCACTTCGCCGACCGCGTACAGTCGAGAGACGCTCGACCGCCCCGCGAGATCCGTCATGATGCCGCCCATCATATAGTGCGCCGCTGGGGTGACCGGGATCGGTTCGTGTGATGGGTCGATGCCGCGGGCCCGGCAAATCTGGAAGATTCCGGGAAACCGCTCGGCGAACTCCACGCCCAGTCTTGTGGCGTCGAGGAACACCGTTCCGTGTTCCTGCTGCTGACGAAAAATCTCGCGGGCTACGATATCGCGCGGCGCCAATTCCGCCAGGCGATGACGTTTCGGCATGAAGCGCTGACCACGCCCGTTCAACAAGATCGCCCCTTCGCCGCGCACCGCCTCCGAGATAAGCGCGAGTGGATTTTCACGCGTATCCAGCGCAGTGGGGTGAAACTGCACGAACTCCATATCGGCCAGCCGTACGCCCGCGCGGTGCGCAATGGCGAATCCGTCTCCGGTCGCCACCTGCGGATTGGTGGTGTACCGGTAGATCTGGCCACACCCACCGGTGGCGAGTACCGTCGCGTCCGCCACAATCTCGACCGGCTGTCCCGCAATGCTGGCTCTGACGCCGGCGCAGCGAACCCCGTCGGCGTCTTCCATCAAAAGGAGCTCCAGGACCCGTGCCGTCTCCTGGACGGTGATCGCGCTGGATTCTCGGACTTTCGCGACCAGCGTGCGGGCAACTTCGGCACCGGTTTGGTCGCCGTGGGCGTGGACAATGCGATGCCTCGAGTGGGCCGCTTCCTTTCCCAGCTTGAACGCGCCGTTGGGATCGAGGTCAAAGCGCGCGCCAGCCGCTTGGAGCTCGCGGACTCGGGCGGGACCTTCCTCGACCAACACCTGAACCGCCTCGGCGTCGCACAGCGCCGCGCCGGCGGCAAGCGTATCACGTCGGTGGAGCTCAGGCGAGTCGCCAGCGCCCAGCGCGGCCGCGATGCCTCCTTGGGCATACGCGGTCGCCGAGTCAAACAGGGTGCGCTTGGTGAGCACGGTCACCGAGCCGTGCCCTGACGCCCGCCAAGCCGTGTGGAGACCCGCTACTCCACTTCCAACTACAAGGAACCGGGTGCGGATCCGAAGAGTCATAGTATTTTGAATCAAAGGACTCTGATGCGCCGATGCCAGCTGGCGGTCCCGCCCAGGCGCATTCTCTCTTTCCTCATCAGGAGTCACAGTCATGCGTTTGTCGTTCGCGCGCGGTATCGTGGCCGCTGGTATGCTCGCCGGTCTCTCGACCGCGCCCAACGTGCTCTCGGCTCAGCCGGGTGGCGTCGCTCCAGCGTGCCCGGTCGACGCTAATAGTCCCAAGGAACTTGCCGTGATGGAGCTCCAAGTCCAGCGCGCGCGTGCAGCAACCACTCCCGAGATTCGCCAGTCTGCACTGAAGGCGATCATGAAGGAGCTGGATACCAAGCCCGAGCGATTTGCCAAGAACCCTGCGGGATACAATCTCCGCATGGGGCAGGCGCTGACAATGTGGGCGATCGAGCCTGGTGTCGGGAACACTCCAGTGCGCGCATCGCTTGGCTTCGTGACAAGCCCGACCGAGTCGATTGATTTGGTGTTGAAGTTGGACGAGGCATACAAGGCCATCGTGGCCGCGTTGCCCGTGTGTGAAAGCGATGTGAAGTCACTTCGTCAGAACGAAGTCTGGCTGGCCGTCACGCGCAAGGCGCTTGATGCCTCCAACGGCGGGCAGCTGGACAGCGCGGAGTACTACGCGAGGCGCTCGTTACTGCTCTCGTCCGATAGTCCGTATCCTCACTATGTGCTTGGCAATGTCGCCAACCAGCGAAAGGATCGCGCGGCCGCGATGGGTCACTGGAAGCAGGTGATTTCGCAGTCGGGAGCCGACACGACCCATCGCGAGCTCCGGAACGGCAGTCTCTATTTGCTTTCGGTCAATCAGCTGGAGGCTGCCGAGGCGGCAAAGGGAGCAGAGCAGCAAGCGTTGGCGAAAGACGCCGCCGCCAGCTTCAAGGCCTTGCTCGCCGCGACACCGGACAGTCCTGACGCCCCGAACATCATGACCAGTTGGGCGGATGCGCTGAAGATGGCGGGCGACTCAGCGTCCATTCCAGGGATCTATGCTGACTTGATCGCCAGGCCTGCGGGATACAGCGACGTGGCGCTGACCATGGCCAGTATCATCGCGACGCGCATCAATAAGACTGATGATGCGATCGCGCTGAATGAAGCAGCGATCGCCAGGAACCCTTACGCGCGTGATGCACTCCGAAATCTGGCCGCGAACTACTACGGCAAAGACCAGTTCCTGAAAATGCTGCCGCCGTCGTACACGCTGGTGGCAATTGATCCGAACAATTTTGACGCCTGGATGATGTTCGCATACGCGGGGCAGGGTATCGCGAAGGCGACCAAGGTTCCTGCCGAGAAGAAAGCGTGGACCGATTCGCTCGTGAAGTACCAGACGTACGCGGAAGCCCTCCCGGTGAGAGTGGAAATCACGAGCTTCCAGCGTGGCGCGAAAGAGGTGTCATTGACGCTGCAGTTTGAGCACCAGGCCGCGACCGATGGCAACTACACCGTCACCGTGGAATTCCTCGACGCGGTCGGTGCAGTGGTGGGCAGTGCCCCCTCATCGGTCGGACCACTCAAGAAGGGTGAGACCAAAAGCGTCGTGTTCACAGCAGCGGCGACGGGCGTGGTGGGCTATCGCTACAAACCCGTCAAATAGCGGGCGACGGCGCAGACGCTGCTCGTACGCGGGTCCGCATGCGCATCGCGCGCGTGCTTGCCATACTGCTCCTGGTTGTTTCCACGCGCACCCAAGGTCAAACCTCGGGTGCGCGTGGGACATTCGAGCTTGGCGCGATGGGTGTTGGTGCACTCACTCGCGCGACGCCCGCCGTCTTTGGGAAGAACGCCACTGAAGGGTATTTGACCCAACCGAATGTGATGCTGCGCGCCGGTCGAGGTTTGCTCGAATTGTCGGCCGCGATCAATCTCGAAGGGTACACGCTTCGTCGCGGTGAGCTGAACGTCGGCAAGTACGGCGAGGGCTAAGTTGACCGACGTCACCCGCACACGCTGGTGCATGAGGTCATGCTGTCAGCAACGTCGCCATCTCGTCGCGGCGTGCGCGCATCACTGGCAGCCGGCAAGGGTTTCACGCCATTCGGTACGGACGACCCGATGATGCGACCCTTCGTCAAGTATCCGGTGAATCATCACCATGCGCAGATCATCGAGCGCGTGCAGACCGTCGGCGCGCTCGCGCTCGGCGACTCGCGCCGCGGCGTGACCCTGGAGCATGCATTCTTCAATGGCGATGAACCGGTTAGCCCGTTCGTCGGTCCGCAGTGGAACCGTTTCGCGGACTCCCGCGCGACCCGCCTAACCGTGATGCCGATGCGCGGCGTCGAATGGCAAGCCAGTCGAGCGTTCGTGCGCTCCCCGGGCATCACGCAGGGCGGTGCCTTCGATCATACCCAGTCTAGTATTTCTTTGCGGATTGATCGCACGCCGGGGGCGCACGCCATGCGGGGACATGACCTGGGTGGCAACCGACGTTATCTGCTGATGGAGCTGGCGCGGACGGACGAAGGGTTCGGAACGGCACGCGTGTTCCGCTTCAACAGTATGCTCGCTGAAGGGACCGTCGCGCATCGCGGGTGGGGTTTGTCGCTCCGCGCCGAACGCACCGAACGCCCTGAAAACGAACGACTCCTCGATCCGTTTCGCACCGCCAATGGGCATATCGATTTTCAGATCATCGGCATCACTCGATGGTCGATGGGTACCGTGCAGGTGGCGGCGCCATCAATGAAGATTCCCCGAGTGTCGCCCGGGCGTGTGTCGCCGTTTGTGGAGGTCACGCGCGCTCATCCGAAGGAGCAGCGCACGCCAGCCGTGTTCGTGCCGCGCGATTTTTACGGTGCGACGACGCTGTGGTCGGTGACGGCGGGAATGCGCGTGCACGTGGGAAGTATGCGCAACCGAATGGGTCGCTACGGGGTACGGGCGTCACGTCCCTGACTACATGCCAATCATGCTACTACGCATTCGCACTTTTGCCTTTTTTGTCAGCGCCTGCCTCGTACTCGCCTGCGGCGGCGGAGGGACTGATGGTCCCGTCACACCTCCTCCGCCAACGCCCGCCATTGCGGTAACGGTAAGCAGCAGCCTGTCGGCCGTGCGCGGCGCCAGTACCAGCGCGACGATCACCGTCACTCGAAGCGGCGGCTACACTGTAACG
>JANLVM010000936.1:0-2777 GCA_031364015.1 Gemmatimonadaceae bacterium | reverse complement strand
CATTGTGCCGCAGCAGGTGGCCAGTGCACTGGCGGGGGCGCTGGGCGGCGTGAGTGCGAGTGAGTTGCGCGAAACCGACAAGCGCACACCAATTACCGTGCGCTATGCAGGGGTACGAAACGAGCAGCTGGAAACAGCGCTGCAAACGCCTATACGCGGCGTCCCGTTGGGACAGCTGGTGCAGGTGCGCGAAACGCGCGCGCCATTGGAAGTCATTCGCGTGGGGCAACGCCCGGTCACGATCATCGAAGGGCTCGTCGAGACCGGCGGTACCGCGAAAGCCACTGACGATGTGATGTCGCGCATGACCACGCTGGCGTTGCCCAGTGGCGTGACCTGGGAGGTGGCCGGCGCCGACGCCGAGCGTCAACGTACGAGCAACGAACTCGTGTTGGTGTTGGTGTTGGCGGCGCTGCTCATGTTCCTGGTGTTGGCGGGGGAGTTCGCGAGCTTCACCATTCCGCTGGTGGTGATGCTCACCGTACCATTGGCCGGTGCGGGCGCGGTCATTTTCCTGTGGATAACAGGTCAGTCGCTGAACGCCGTCTCACTCATCGGCATTGTGGTGATGATTGGTATGGCCGACAACGAAGCCGTCGTGAAGCTCGATGCCATTCGCAAGTTTCGGGAGGCGGGTCATTCGGTCGACGAGGCGATTCTGCTGGGCGGACAGCAACGCTTGCGCGCGATCGCGATGACGTCCATCACCACTGTGACCGGTGTATTGCCGTTGGTGTTTGGCTGGGGCAGTGGTGGTGCGCTCTACCAGCCGCTCGCGGCCGGCATTATCGGCGGCTCGATCAGCGCGCTGTTGGTGACGTTCTTTTTGTTGCCCACGGCGTATGCGGTGCTGGAGAGACGAGCGGAACGCCGCCGCTCGCAGCGAGATGGTCGAATAGCTACCGGAGATGCCGCGGTGCATTCGGTGGGGGCGCGAGTCTCGTGATTCGCTTTGCGGCGCATCGCCCGGCGGTGGTGTGGGCCGCGTGTGTCGCGCTGCTTATCGCCGGCGGTATCGCGTTCTCGCGATTGCCATTGGCCACGCGCACAACGGTCGAGTTACCACAACTCTCCATCTCGGCCAGTTGGCCAGGGTCGGCACCCGAAGTCATCGAGACGTACCTCACCTCGCCCATTGAAGCGGCGGTGCAGGGTGTGCGTGGTGTGAAACGGGTGAGTAGCACATCGAATGACGACTATGCGATGCTTCGCATAGATCTCGAGGCCAACGCCGATGTGCAGATGACTCGACTGGCAATTCTCGAGCGGCTTGAACTGCTGCGCTCGGAACTCCCGCCGGGCGTGTCGCAGCCGTCGGTGCAGAACTATGTGCCGCAAGGTCTCGAAGATCCGCCGCTCCTGTCGCTCACTGTGTTCGGACCCTACACGCCGGGTACGCTGCAAAAGCTGCTCAGCGAGCGTGTGCAGCCGAGGCTCACCGCCGTCCCGGGGGTGGCGGGCGTATCGGTGCGTGGTGGCACCGATTTGGGTGTGTCGGTCAGCTACGATGCCGTGTTGCTCCGACGTATTGGCATTTCTCCGCAGTTGCTGAGCGAAGCATTGAACGGTGCGCGCATCGTGCAGTCGCTGGGCGCGCAGCAGAAGGGCTCGACGGTGCGCAACGTCGTGTTGCGCGATCAGCCGTCGGCGCTTGAAGATCTTGAACGACTACCGGTTCGCGGGCCTGGTGGTCGTGTGTTTCGCCTGGGTGAACTGGCGACCATTCGCGCCGAGGAAGATTCGCGCGGACGTTTCTTTCGCATCGATGGCGAACCGGCTGTGGCCATCGAGATTTCGCGACACGCCGGCGCCGACGCCATCAAAACCGCTGCGGCGCTACGCGAGGCCATTGAGGCCATGAAGCCGGGCTTGCCATTGGGCGTGCGGCTGCGGGTGAGCAACGATGCCAGCGTGGAGTTGGCCCGAGAGCTCAACGATCTCACTAAACGCGGTGCGATCGCCTTTGGTGCGGTCATGCTCGTACTGGCGGTGACGCTGCGCCGGTGGCGTGCGGTGGCGCTGGTCATGGGGAGTACCGCAGTGGCCATCGCCGCAACGGCGCTGTCGCTGCACGTGTTCAATGTGCCGGCCAATCTGTTGACACTGGCCGGACTGGGTATGGGTGTCGGTATTCTGGTGCAAGACGCCCTGATTGTGGTCAATCGACTGGGTTCGGCACGCGACACGGCCGATGGGCGCGCCGAAGCAACACGGCGCATCATGCCAGCGGTCGTGGGCAGCACACTGACCACCGCGGTGGTGCTGGTTCCGTTTCTGTACTTGCAGGGCAACGCGCGCAGTGCGTTTGCGCCGTTTGCGTCAGCCTTTGTATTTGCATTGGGTTGGAGCTTGTTCACCGCCTTGCTCATGGTGCCGGCGTTGGGCGCGCGGTCGATGCACGGGCGCGAGCGGTGGTCGCGCACGCAACGCGTGTATGTGAAGGTGTTGGGCCGACTCCTCCGCTGGCGCGCGGCGTCGTTGCTCGTCACCGTCGGTGTGTTAGCCGTGCTTACGTGGGGTTTTATCAAGAAAGTACCACGGTCGTCGTTTTCGGGTTTTGGCGAGCGGCGCACGACACTCACGGTGAGTCTTTCGTTTCCGAGAGGCTCTGAACCCACCAGCGTCGACAAGGCGATGCGTGAGTTTGAGAGCATTGTGGTGCGACGACCCGAAGTCGAACAGGTGCGCACCTTTGCCAGTGGCAGCACTCAAGCGCAAATGAGCGTGCTCTTTACTCGTGTCGGCGGATTGACGGCCGTTCCCATGGAGATGCAGGA
>JANLVM010000416.1:0-8477 GCA_031364015.1 Gemmatimonadaceae bacterium | reverse complement strand
GAGCACTTTCGACACCCGAGCGTTCCAGATGACACGAATTTTCGGATGGGCGAGGACACGTTTGGCCATCACCTTCGACGCGCGAAAACTGTCGCGTCGATGAATGACCACCACCTCGCTGCCGAATTTCGTCAGGTACATCGCCTCTTCCATCGCGGTATCCCCGCCACCCACCACCCCGAGCACCTTATTTCGGTAAAACGGAATGGCGCCATCACAGACGGCACACGCGGAAACGCCGCCGCCACTCTTCGCCAGCCGAATCTCGTCGGGCAGGCCAATCCACTTGGCGGCCGCGCCAGTGGCCACCACGAGCGTGCGCGAGACAATCGGCTCGCTGTAGTTCGGGGTCACCACAAACGGTCGCGACGACAGGTCGACCGATTTGACCAGTTCGGAGACCACGCGCGTTCCGTACCGCACCGCTTGAGCCTTCATGCGGTCCATGAGGTCCGGTCCGGAAATCGGTTCGGGAAATCCCGGGAAATTCTCAATCTCCGTGGTCAGCATGAGCTGTCCGCCGGGCAACTCGGTTCCCACCGGCTCACCTTCAATCACCAGTGGATCGAGATTCGCTCGCGCGGCGTACACTGCGGCGGTCCACGCGGCGGGGCCGGAGCCGATAATGACAATCTGTTCGGTACGAGTTTCGGTCATCTCGGGTGCAGGCAGTGGAACCAGCGTGCGTCATCGCGTTTCGAGTACCGCATCTTTTCCTTCAGGTGATCGACAGTATGCCGAGGGCACCATGGCAATGGGACACGGTGCCGACCAGCACGCGCAACGGCGCATCCCGAGTCCACGCGGCCAGCTGGTCGTCTGCGCCCGCGATACGGTGCGCGTCGATCATGCCGACTCCATACGTGCGATGCTCACAGTGAAAGATAAGCGCTCCGTCGATGGCGTCGTGCTGCTCGGCCACAAAAGCCTGAAGCGCTGGGGGCATGCTCCAGTCGCGGACCCCGCGGGTGGCCGGGCACTTGACCGGCTCGATGCAGTTGACCGGACAGGTCCATGTGGCAAAACTCACATAATGGCGTCCGTCCGGCGCGGCGCGCTCCCACGGCATGGGTGGTGTGACCGGTAGCGGAACGACCGCGATTTCGCGAGTAGGCCAGCGACGCTTTGCGCGCGCCACGAGCCAGTCCAGACACAAGTGCGGCATCAACGGTGACGGAACCATCGCATCACGCTGAAGGGATGACGTTCCAGACGCGAGCCATTGCGCGAGGTAGTCGACCCACGTGGCAACTTCCAGCCGCAACGGCGCCTTGCGGAAGGCACCGGTCGCCAAGCGCGTCGCGGCGAGGCAGTTCGGATCGCGATCGACGACGACGATCTCGTCCGCACACAACGCGCCGTGTTCCGTGGCTCGCGTCAATTGCTGCGCGTACCACGAGCCATAGCACCCGCCACCGATCAGGACGATGCGACCGAACCGGAGCGGTTCACGCCGGAGCGGTTCACGCCTGGCGAGTTCGATCGGCGCACGGTCGGAGGTGTTAGCGCCAGAGATGACGTCCCCCGTCGACCTGGAGGGTGACGCCCGTGACATAGGGCGCATCGACGAGATAGTGAATGGCCCGCACGACATCGGCGGGATCGCCCGCGCGTCCAAGCGGCACGTCCTTGAGGAACCGTTGGACGACACCGTCGCTCATGGTGTCGGGTGGAAGTACCAGTCCCGGTGCAACGGCATTCACGCGAATACGCGGCGCCAGCGCTGCAGCGACTGTTCGCACGAGCTGCGTCAGCGCGAATTTGGTGACCTGATGCGGAATGAGGTCGGGGAACGTTGCTTCGAACGCCAGATGATCGGAGATCTGCACGATCGAGCCACCATCCGGCATGACCCGGGCGGCCGCCTGCATGAGGAAGAACGGGGCCCGGAGGTTGATCGACTCCACCTCCTCCCATTCCGCAGGCGTTACCGCGTCGAACGCATGTCGCGTCATCACCGATGCGGAACTCACCACCACGTCGAGACGCCCGAAGGCGTTCATGACGTCGTGAATAATGCGTCCAGGGGACTCGGCATCGGCGAGATCGGCCTGCACGACAACCACCGGAGTTCCTTCGGCGCGCAGCGAAACCGCGAGCGCTTCGGCCGCCTCGGGTGAGCTGCCGTGGTGGATCGCGACCGCATCACCCCGGGCCGCAAAACTGTGCACGATGGCGGCGCCGACACGTCTCGCGCCGCCAGTCACCAGCGTCACGCGTTGTTCGCTCCCGCGTGGTGGCGTCATCGACGCGACCCCACGGCGCGCCGCTGCGCAATGGCGTCGTCCTGTCGGTCCAGCCACGCTTTCGGCACCAATTGTCCACCCAATCGGCGCGGGCCGTCCTGGATCCCATGCCAATCGGACCCACCGCTCGGGAGCAAACCGGCCGCGTCAACGATCGCAAAAAGTTTTTGCGCGATCACCGGTGGGTGTCCTGGGTGAAGCACTTCGACGCCATCGAGTCCAGCCTCCGCGAGCGTTGCGACCCGTGCGGCCGTGGCGTCATCGCCCGGGTGCGCCCAGAATGCGAGTCCCCCGGCGCGGTGCACGAGGGCAATGCCGTCTGCGACGTCGAAGCGCGGCTTGGCGACATACGCCGGGCGACCGAAACCCAGCCACCGATCGAACGCGTCGCGAAAGTCCCTGGCCCATCCTCCGGCGATCATCGCGCGCGCCACGTGCGGACGGCCAACCGCACCACCTGCGGCTTCCACTAACACCGCCGCCATGGTGACCGGAACGCTCACCCGATTCAGCAGGCCGACGATCTGTTCCGCGCGCGCGACCCGATCGCGCTGAAACTGTTCGAGCGCCGTTCGCATCGTTTCGGTGTCGGCCAGGTGCAGGCCAAGCAGATGCAGCTCATGGTCGCCGAAATGTGTGCTGAGCTCGACGCCTGCGACGATGCGTACGCCCAGTCGTGCGCCGGATTCGTGTGCCTCAGCGAGTCCATCCACGGTGTCATGATCGGTGATCGCGATTGCGACCAACCCTGCTGCATGCGCCGCCTCGACAACGTTCGCTGGCGAAAGCGCGCCGTCGGAGCGATTCGTGTGCACCTGGAGATCGACGAACATCGGGACGGCATTCGCGGGTTCGCGATGGCCGTTGGCACCGAGTGGCGTGGTCACGGTTGGTAACCCGCCTCCGGCGAGCGCGCGCTTGGCTGGGACGTGCGAAAGAGGGTGATGAGCTCCTCGGTACTGAGCGCCGCCAGCGACTGTTCGCGCGCCGTTGCGGGGGCACTCGCAACCGGCGAGTACCTTGTCACGCGGACTTCGCGCTGATCCGCCGGCCCATGGACAAAAATCAGGCCGAACTCGTCGCCCATGGATTGCGTGAGGAACCCGGAGGGGAAGACCTGCCACTCGCGACCATCCACCGCAATGCGTCGCGCGGGCATCTAGTCTTCCGGCACGGCGCGCCACAGCGGCGCGGGCAACTGTCCCTCATGGAGCGATGCGAGGTCGCTCGCGTGGGCCGCTTCGGTGAACTCGACAAACCGCCCCGGTTCCTCCGCATGCTCGAACACCCACAGGTGCACCCGCCCCGCCTTCGCCGCCACGCGGCGCGCCGGGAGTGCGTTTAGAAACGCGGTGCGCTCGCTCGCCGACACGCGTCGCTCAAGCATGGAGAGCACGCGTGCCGCCCTCACGCCTCAAAAACCCGTTTCCGGAATCGTCTCGAGGCTCTTCTTGAGATCGGCCATGAAACGATCGGCGTCGGCTCCATCCACCACGCGGTGATCGAACGAAATCGAGAAATACGCGCAGGTGCGAATCGCAATGGTGTCTTCGCCATCGGGTCCCGTCAGCACCTTGGGTCGTTTTTCGATGGCGCCAAGACAGAGGATCGCGGTGGTGTTGACCGGAATGATTGGCGTCCCGCTCAACGAACCAAACACGCCGGGATTCGTCACGGTAAACGTGGCGTCTTGTACCTCAACCGGATTGAGCTTCTTGCTGCGTGCCCGTGCGGCCAGGTCGTTCACCGTGCGCGTCAGTCCGATCAGCGACAGTTCATCAGCGCGCTTGACCACCGGAACAATGAGCCCAGAGGGCTCGAGCGCGACGGCGATCCCGACGTTGATGGACTTCCGGTAGATCACGTCAGTGCCGGCCACGGCCGCGTTGAGGACCGGATGACGTTTGAGCTGCAGTCCCACCGCCTGCAGGATAAACGGCAGGTAGGTGAGCTTCTGGCCCGTTTGCGCTTCGAACTCTTTGCGCATCGACTGACGAATGCGCGCGACGCGCGTCAGGTCGATTTCAAAGAACGACGTGACATGCGCGGCCGTTCGACGCGCCAACGTCATGTGTTCCGACGTGAGTCGTCGAATCTTTGACATCGCCTCGACGGTGTCACCGGCCCACGGCGTTGGCATCGGCGCCTGCGGCTCCGCGCCGATCGTCGGCGACAACGACGCGGGCACGCGGGCAAGGTACTGTTCGAGATCCTTCCTGGTGACGCGACCGGCAACACCAGACCCTGACAGTCGCGACAGCTCCACGCCTTCTGCTGCGGCGATCTTCCGCACCAACGGAGAGGACTTCGTGCGGATACGCTCCTCAAACGACGCTGGCGATCCGGCGGTGGCTGTCGGCGCACGGGCGGGAGCAGCCGCGGCAACGGCCGTAGCCGGTGCGAGGGGTGCGGCAGCAGCGACCGCAGGTGACGGCGCTGGGGCAGCCGCAGGCGACGGCGCGGGAGCGGCCGCAGCGGTCGCCGCGACGGTCGCGTCGGTTTCAAGACGAGCGACAATCGTCTGCACGGCAACTGTTTGCCCTTCGCCTACCAGAATCTCGACGAGCACGCCTGCGGCGGGAGACGGAATCTCCGCGTCAACCTTGTCGGTCGAAATCTCGAAGATCGGTTCGTCGCGCTTGATGGCGTCACCGATCTGTTTGAGCCAGCGAGACACCGTGCCTTCCGCGATGGATTCGCCCATCTGCGGCATTGGGACATCTATGCGTGCCACTCGTTCATCCTTGATCTGAAGAGCCTGCCGACGTTGTGTCATAAGCTACTCGATCGGCGATGCGATCGGCGCGTCGCAGTCGCCACAACGCCAGGACAGGAAGGGAGATCGCACCAATGACGGCTCCGTACCCCGCGAATACCCACCACTCGCACGCGGGTAGACCCGGCAGCGGCGTGCACCGAATGAAAAAGCCGGTCAACTTTCCAAGTCCTACGCCGATCATGGCGCCGCTGGCCCCGCCAATAAACACGGTAAAGCAGCCGACGCCAATATTGCGTCCGACTCGATCCTCGGCCATCAGTACCCAGCTTCGATGAGGTGGCGCGGATCGGCCTGACGATGCAACGCCACGAAAAACTGCTTCACGTTCTTATCGAGTCGACTCTCGCCGACCTGATCGGTGTACGCCTCCACGACCGTGTAGTGGCCACCATCCGATTTCACGGTCAGCTGCAACGTACCGAGCGAACCACTGAATCCGCGTGCACGTCGCTCGTCCCCACGCGCGATCAAACCCAGCAAGGGGAAAAAACGGTCGGCCACCGCAAGCACTGCGTCGGGCGCCAGCGTCGTTCGGTGAAAAAGGCGCACCGTCAGGGTACCTTGCGTTTCGTCGTATCCGGTACGCGCGCCGACGGTAGCGTCTCCCCCGGCTCACTGGCCATGAGAATATCCTGCGTCCAATCCTGGGTGCGCTGCAGCGTTTGTGTGGAGTCGCGACGGAACTCGAGCGCCATCGCCCACATGCCGGCGGTGACATACATGAGGTTCGTGCGATACGTGCCAAGTTCGCCCGTCTCCTCCAGGCCATTGGCAATTGATTTGCGATCTTTGCTGGTGGCAAAAATGCGACCCTGCCCGCCCTGAATCGGTGTACCGGTCGTTCGATCGTGCACACTGACACGCCATATCACCGCATCCAGTGCGCGCGTCGGTCGCGTTTCCGGCGAAACCCGCACCACGAATGAATCGGTGCGGAATCGGAGCTCGCCCTCCGGTGTCTTGTCTGCATCGCAGGCCATCGCCATCACCGGCCCTGCCACGATGCACACCAACTGTGCGAGACGCGCGCGCCAGGTTGTCATTGGTAGTATTCGAGTCCGAGGTGAGTGATCTGCTCCTCGCCCATCAGATAGCGAAGCGTGTTCTTCAGCTTGGTTTGCTGAATGAAAAGATCATGCTCGGGCTGCAAGCCGGGTGCCGCCTGCGGCGACTTGTAATAAAAGCTTAACCATTCCTGAATCCCCTTCATGCCAGCCCGTTTGGCGAAGTCGCTGAACAGCGCCAGGTCCAGCACCATGGGGGCGGCCAAAATGGAATCGCGACACAGGAAGTTCACCTTGATCTGCATCGGGTACCCGAGCCACCCCTTGATGTCGATGCTATCCCAGCCTTCCTTGTTGTCGCCGCGCGGCGGGTAGTAGTTGATGCGCACGACATGCGAAAAATCCTTGTACAGTTCGGGATAAATCTCCGGCTGCAATATGTTGTGCAACACCGACAACTTCGACTCTTCCTTCGTCTTGAACGACGCCGGATCGTCAAGGACTTCGCCGTCGCGATTCCCGAGGATATTGGTGGAGTACCATCCTTCGAGGCCCAGCATGCGCGCCTTGAGTCCCGGGGCGATGATGGTTTTCATCCACGTTTGGCCGGTCTTGAAATCCTTCCCGGAAATCGGGATTCCGCGCGAGGCGGCGAGCTCGGTCAGCGCCGGGAAATCGGCCGAAAGATTGGGCGCGCCGTTGCAGTAGGGGAGGCCCTCCATAATGGCCGCGTAGGCGTACAACATACTCGGCGCGATCGAGTCATCATTGGCTTCCATCGCCGCTTCGAATGCTTCCAGTGTCTGATGCTGCGGGCCGGCCTTGATGTAGGTCTCGGTCGATCCGGTCCACACCATCACACCGCGCGAAGCACCACTGGACGTCATGACCTGGCGAATGTCGGCGCGCAGCTGTTCGGCCAGGTCGCGCTTGTTCGCGCCGGTCTTCACATTGGTGGCGCCCTGAATACGCGTGACGTAGCGGCTCTCAAACACGGCCGGCATCGGCTTGATCGCCCTGAGGAAGTCGGCGATCGGTTCAAGGTCGGATTTCTCCAGCACGCCGGCCCGCGTGGCGGCCGTGAAGGCATCGTCCGGAATGGGATCCCATGCGGCAAAGACAATGTCGCTCAGCGAGGCGAGCGACACGAAGTCGCGGATGAGCGGGCTGCGCGCCTCGGTGCGCTTGCCCAAGCGGATGGTCGCCATTTGCGTCAGCGAGCCAATCGGCACGGAGAGGCCACGACGAATGCGTTCAACCCCGGCAATGAACGTGGTGGACACCGCGCCGAGACCCGGCGTAAAAATGGCCAGCTTTCCGGTGGCCGGGACGACAGATCCCGGGGTGCCGCGATTCGATTCGGTCACTTCGCTTGTTCTCCCTGTGCAGTAGTCGTGCGGTAGACGTACAGCATACGTTGCACGGCGGTGATCCACGCGGTCACCGACAGCAGCGTGACGATAAAGGCGAGCACCCACCCATTCAGGGCGAGGCCGAAAAGCGCCTGCGGCGCCGACAGGAGCGTGATGCGCTCCGGGCGTTGCAGTAAACCCACGCTCGCGTCGAGACCCAGACCTTCCGCGCGAGCGCGCGTGTATGAGGTCAAAAACGTGCCCACGAGTCCGAGCAACGTGATAATCAACAGTGCGTCGCTCTGGTGAACGGGACTGGTGGCATAAAACACCACAAGGCCACCCATGAGCACGCCGTCGGAGACTCGATCCAGGGTCGAGTCATAGAATGCGCCGAACGTCGAGCTCCGTCCGGTACGCCGAGCGACGGTACCATCGAGCACATCAAAAAGCGCCGTGATTCCCAGGAACCAGCCTCCGGTCTTGATATGCCCGGTGGCAAAAATAACCCCGGCAACGATCGTACAGAGCGTGCCGACCGTGGTGATGGTATTCGGGTGCACTCGTCGGCGCACGAGCCAAGCGGCCACGGGCTCGATGACCCGCAGATAGCCGCGTTGAATCGCGTTCCAAAGTGAGAGCATGTCGTCGGTTGCGGGATGGAAGGCTGAAAACGACTGCGGGACGAGTCGTACCTCGTCCCGCGGAGCCACTGGCCCTGAAGTGAGGGGACCAGCCTTACAAAACTAGGACCAGCGAGGCATCAACGGTAGAGATGGATTCGCCGCGCGTCCCGTTCGAAGGCGACCACACCAGGCAGTTGCCGATCCATCACCGCGTCCGGATCCGCCCCGGCAAGGATCGCTTCGCGGACGCGTGCGGATCCCATGCGCTCATCGAAGCCCTTGGCATTGAGTCGCAAGCTGTCCTTCTGGAGGCGGGACAGCGCCCAAAGGATCGCCGCGCCGATGCGAGCCGGCTGCACCCGATCGCGATCGGTGATTTCTATGCGAACGCCGGGAATTGACTGGCCAGCATACTTGCCATCACCGGGCAGATTAGGCGTGAAGCGTTCCGCACGAAAGCGCACCCCACT
>JANLVM010000374.1:0-1538 GCA_031364015.1 Gemmatimonadaceae bacterium | reverse complement strand
GGACATGGTGTGAACGTATCGCGAAACCGCCGACGACGCGCTAGCCTCTACGTATGACACAGCCAGCCTTTCCGGGGCTCCCGGACCCGATTATCGTCGCCAAGGGATACGCCCATCCGCAGCGCCTGGTGTCCACCGACTGGTTGGCCGCCCATAGGCACGACCCGTCGCTACGCTTGCTCGAGTGCAATGAGGATGTGTTGCTGTACGGCATTGAACACATTGTCGGCGCGCAGAAACTTGATTGGCATATTGACCTCAACGATGCCGTCGAGCGCGACTACGTCGATCAGGCCGCGTTCCAGCAGCTACTCCGCTCGCGCGGCATTGATGAGTCGACGATGGTCGTGTTCTATGGCGACAAGAGCAACTGGTGGGCCACCTACGCATTCTGGGTGTTTCGCCTGTTCGGTTTTGAGAATGCGGTGGTGTTGGACGGCGGTCGCGGCAAATGGCTGGCTGAGCATCGGCCGACGACACCCGATGTGCCAACGTTTCCCGAGTCCGCGTACGTCGCACCGCCGCGCATCGACGCGGCCATACGTGCGTTCATCCCTGACACGCGCGAGCACCAGCAGGCGGGTCAACCGATGATCGATGTGCGCTCGCCGCAGGAATACACCGGCGAGAAGCTGCACATGCCCGACTATCCGCAGGAAGGCACCTTGCGCGGAGGGCACATTCCGGGCGCCCGTAGTGTACCGTGGGCACGGGCGGCAGCCGCCGACGGCTCGTTCAAGCCGATCGACGAACTGCGCGCGATTTACGAGGGGGAAGCCGGGCTCAAGGCGACCGACGATGTGGTCACGTACTGCCGCATCGGCGAACGTTCCTCGCACACCTGGTTTGTCTTGACCTACTTGCTGGGCTATCCCAGTGTTCGCAACTATGATGGATCGTGGACGGAGTGGGGGAACGCCGTGCGCACACCCATTCGGAAAGGAGAGCAACCGTGAAAGTTGAACTGGACAGCGCGCTGAAACTGCAGGACACGACGACCATGCCGGTGGTGGGCAAACCGCCGGCCAAGGTGCACCTGTCGTGGTTGGGCGAGCATCGTTTCGACGGCGCTCGCACGGCGGGCGGTCCGTCGGTGCGCATCGACTCGACCGGCGTGTCCGGACCTTCCCCGGTCGACCTGTTGTTGTGTGCCCTGGGCGGCTGCGCCGGTATTGACGTGGTGGACATCCTCGCCAAACGGCGCACACCGGCCCACGCATTGTCGGTTGACGTGGTGGGCGAGCGATTGGCGGGCACGCCGTCCCGCGTGACGAAAATTCAACTCGATTTCAAACTCGTGGGCGCGAACATCGATCGGGTGCACGCCGAGCGCGCGATTGAACTGGCCGTCACGAAGTATTGCTCGGTACGGGATTCGCTCGATCCAAACATGCCGATCGAATGGTCGTTGGAGTTGAACGGGTCGCGTTAGTGTCAGCGCTAGCGCCCCAATCGCTTCTCCATCCACGCGACGGCCCGCGGATCCTTGCTCTGCACCAACCAGTACACCGCCGTCTTCCGCATTTCCCGGTCGGGCA
>JANLVM010000354.1:0-2170 GCA_031364015.1 Gemmatimonadaceae bacterium | reverse complement strand
ACGATGTTCGCCTGCTGCAATCGCGCGGCCAGTTTCACTTCGCGCGCGAACCGCTCGGCGCTCACGCCTTCGGCCAACTCGGGTGCAATCACTTTCACCACGACCGTGCGACCCAGTGCGTTCTCGTGCGCGACAAACACGCGCGACATGCCACCGCCGCCGAGCTCGCGCTCGAGGGTGTAGCCGTCGCCGAGCGTGGATTGCAGTTGCGCGCGGAGGTCGGTCATCAAGACGTCCTCACCATCCGATGGCCCTCAGTCCCTGTTGCCATGGCAAGACGTCCACGTCCCCCATGCGCTTAGGCTCTTTTCCCAGGTACCACACCATGCGTCGATGCGGCTTGCCATAATAGTCGGCAAACCGCTCCAATCCCCGCAGATCGGACGCCGCCACCGTTCGTGAGGCTTTGACTTCGATCGCGAACAGGGCAGTCCCGCGCTCGACGATGAAGTCCACTTCGGCGCCATGCTCCGTGCGGAAGGTCGAGACGCGAACGTCGTCATCGAACGCCGCGGCGCTGTGCACGACCTGCGTATACACCAGATGCTCGAACAAGCGGCCGATGCGATCGGGTGACGCCACGAAGTTGCCGAGCAATCCGTTGAGCACGCCGACGTCGAAGAAGAACACCTTCGGATGCTGCACCAAGCGACGGGTGGCACTCTTCGCAAAGGCGTCGACCCGATGGACCAGCAGCGTGTCTTCCAGCACTTCGAGCCATCGACCAGCCGACATCCGGCTAACCTGCGCCGCCGTCGCAATTTTGGCGAGATCGAGATGGGCGCCCGCCCATTCACCGATCGCGGTCAGGAAGCGCGCGAAGCCTTCGAGGCTGCGTGTCAGGCTCTCGGCCTGCACCTCCTCGCGCAGATAAATTGCGGCGTAGCTGCGCAGTGTTTTTTCGCGATCACGCACCGACGACTCCGCGAGCACCCCGGGCAAGGTGCCGTGCATCAGGGCCGTACTGGTCGGGATGTCGTAGGCCATCTCGGCGCTGGTCAGTGGTCCCATGCGATATGCGTGAAGGCGACCCGGCAGCAGGTTGGCTTCACCCCGGCGGAGCTTTCGCGCGCTCGAGCCGGTGAGGAGAAATCGCAGGCCATGGTTCGGCTGGTCGAGCAGCGACTGGATGGTATTGAGCAGACTCGGCTGGCGCTGGATCTCATCGATGAAGATGGTGCGTATCGTGCCGCGCCGCGAAGCCACGGGGATCGCATCAATGCGCGACTCGAGTTCGAGCGGATTGCGCGCGAACTCAAGATACGTCGCCTCGTGCGCGAGGTTGATCTCGAGCGTCGGGTGCAGCGCGCGCATCAGCGTGGACTTCCCGACCTGTCGTGGCCCGAGCAGCAGCACGCTTTTGCGCGACGTGGCAAGGAGGGGCTCTAGTCGCCGGGAGTACATGCGGTAACATTACGCGGTATATTTACCTGATGCAAGCGACGAATTCCCAGGCCGCGCAGCGGAGAGGCGCTGCTGTAGCGGTCGGCCAACGCGGTCGTCAGACGCATGATCGTCGGGTCGGTGTTCATGAGGGAATCCACGCCACGATGACCTGCCGAATTCGTTCGTCCAGCGCTGGAACCGTCAGGAGCCTGTCCTGCAGCACAGTCGGCGCGACCACGCCGCGCTGCAACAGCGCGCGGCAGAACTCGCGATCCTTGTCCCTTCCAGCCACGGCCTTCGAGATCCAGAGATCGTGCAACTCGAGACACGACGCCGTGACACCCCGCATGGCTGGCGTCTCAAACGCACTAGGCGCAATACAGTTCAGTTTAGAAAAACGGGTTGGATTGGCGGCTCACCCCCGCCGTGCGATTGGCGGCTCACCCCCGCCGTGAGGTCGTATGGCTCGGACCGCCGCTGGATGACCGGCAGGCATTCGCCTGACGGATCCTCTCGCTCATCGCGCGTGATCCAGATCTAAGAAGGGTGGAAGAAGAAGGCAGGAGGTGAACGTCATCCGGGTAGCAGGGGGGAGGGACTGCGACAGGATGGAGGGGAGCAGGGGTGGCATGTCACCTCTCTCGACTCCGACCTGGGTCGGTTCTTCCCTACCCGGATGACGTTCAACTCCTGTCTCCAACAGACGCCCCCGTGGTATGGTCAAAAGACCCATAACTGAACAGTATTGCGCAGATGATGGAAACGTGGACGATGAAGAATGGCG
>JANLVM010000323.1:0-1746 GCA_031364015.1 Gemmatimonadaceae bacterium | reverse complement strand
GCAATTCACCATCGGCACCAACGCCTTCCCGGCCAGTGCCATCGTGCAAGTGAGCTTCTCGTTCGCCTCGAGCGACACGACGATCGCCGCTGTCACTCCGCTCGGTGGTGTGATCACCGGCGTGAAGCCGGGCGTGGCCATCGTATCGGTGACGGCGGTCGGCGCCGGTGCGGGCTTCGCTACAACGACCATCACGCAGACTGGCCCGATCACGATCACTCAGGCACCGGTGGCCCGCGTGGTCATCTCCCCGAGCCCGTTCACGCTCACCGCGGGCACGGCACTGCAGCTCACGGCGACCACGCTGGATGGCTCCGGCGCGGTGCTTTCCGGGCGCGCGGTCAGCTGGACGAGCTCCGACGACACCAAGGCGACCGTTTCATCCAACGGTGTCGTCGTCGGTGTGGCGGCGGGCAGCGTGACCATCTCGGCGACGAGTGAGTCGGTGAGCGCATCGGCGGCCGGAACGGTGGCGGCTGGCAACGGAAGCTGGGCAACGGGGGCGAGTATGGCCACGCCGCGCCAATGGCCAGCATCGACGGCTTTGAATGGGTTGGTCTATGTCATGGGAGGTTATAACTCCACTGGCGATCTGTCGTCGGTCGAAGCTTACAACCCGTCAACGAATGTTTGGACGACGCTAGCGTCCATGCCAGCAAAACGATACGCGTCCAATGGTGTACAGGCGATTGGCTCGCAGCTGTATTTTACCGGTGGCTTCAGTTTAGGTGCAACACCTCAAGCGTCCTTGTTCATATTCGACACCGGAACGAACTCCTGGTCTTCCAACGCCCCGAATAACCCTGCGAGTGGCGGCTGCGGCGTCTCGGGCGCTATCAACGGGTCTTTGTACGTGTTGACCGGCTGTGCTAATTCAAGCTCCTATGTAAAACTCTTCAACAGTTACAATCCCAGCACCAATTCCTGGACGAGTCGTACCGCTCCGTCGTCGCTGCATGTCTATCCCGCATCGGCCGTACTGAACGGGAAACTCTATGTCCTTGGAGGAATTAATGGCGCAAGCAACTCGGTTACCGGATTCAGTGAGGCGTATGACCCAGCGACGAACAGTTGGACGCCAATAGCTTCGATGCCAACACCCCTCTATGGCGCGACCGCGCAGGTAAGCGGTGGCAAGATTTACGTGTTGGGTGCGGGCAATACCCAAGTGTACGATCCAAACACCAATGCGTGGTCCTCCGTTGCTCCCATACCAACAACGCGGGCTGATGCGGCCTCGGCAGTAATCGGTGCGCTGATCTACGTTGTTGGTGGCTCGAACGGGGCAAGTCTGTACTACTCTCTGCTTCAGATCTTTACGCCGTGACCTTCGCGGCTGCACAAACGGCAGCGGGCGCGTAGTGCACGCGTAAGCTCCACAGATAGGGCAGTCTCCCGTCCCGGCGCATGGCCGTACTCATGCGCGGGGATGGCGACGGCGGATTGACGTTCCCGAGCTCACTCGGCGCGCAAAGCATCAGGGCCTCGCCAGCCGCGCCGCGTCTTTGCACGCATCCGCATCCCCCAATCGACACCCCTGCTCATACCGCGTGAGCGCCTCGCGTCGGTTTGCACCAACTTTCTCAAAGTATGTACCCAGACGCCGGCACGCGAAGCTGAAGCCTCCGTCGCACCCTTTCGTAAAGAACCCGATCGCCTGCGTAATGTTGGTGGTCACGCCGAGCCGGGATTCGTATAGCAATCCCAGTCCAGCGCAGCCACGCGCTGTGCCACCGTCGCAGCTCT